>CAYXKO010000535.1:0-1969 GCA_964465435.1 uncultured Saprospiraceae bacterium
TCCATCCAGGACTGCAAAAAATTTGAAAAATGCCCAGACTTCGGAATCTGACGCTGCTCAGGAAAAGCAAGTTGAATCAGCTTCAGAGTTATCTGTCATTCCTGTCAGGAAAAATCTGAAGGAAACTGTTTTCTTTTATCCGGATCTGAAGCCGGATAGTTCGGGGCTGGTTAGCATTTCTTTTAAAATGAACGAGGCTTTGACCCGCTGGAAGCTTCAGCTATTTGCTCATTCACAGGATATGTGTTTCGGATTTGAGACAATGGAGCTGCAAACCAAAAAGCCTCTTCAGATCAAGCCATTTTATCCCAGATATCTCAGACAGGGTGACTCGATTGAGATCAGGGCGGTCGTTTCCAATGTCGAGGCATTCAGGCAGGAAGGTTTGGTCGGATTCTCCCTCATGAGCCCTGATGGTGGAACGGACCAGACAAGCCTGTATTTAAATTCGGGCAGGGAAAGGAATTTCTCATTGGAATCCGGAGCATCAGCTACGTTTTCGTGGAAGCTTTTTGTGCCTTTGCATTCTATAGATCCTGTGCTGTTGAGATTTCAGGTTCGTTCCGGTGTGCATTCGGATGGAGAGGAGTCCATTGTTCCGGTATTGTCCAACCGAAAACTGGTTACTGAATCCTGGCCTATGCATATTTCAGGAAATTCAGAAAAAAGCTTCCACTTCAAAGGGGTGCAGAATGCCTTTTCAAAAGGGGCTCAGGCCTATTCCTATTCCATTGAATTCAGCTCAAATCCGGTTTGGTATGCCATCCAATCCCTTCCCTATATGACCGGATTTTCCAATGAGTGCAGTGAGCATATTATGAGCAAAGTATTTGCTCATGCCATAGGCAGCTATATAATGGAAAAAATGCCCAGGATTCGGGAAGTCCTGGAAAGGATTGACTTGCAGGGGGGCAATGTATCCCCCTTGTTGAAAAATCAGGAATTGAAATCCGCTCTGCTGGAGGAGACCCCTTGGGTATTGGAAGCCTTAAATGAAACAGAGCAGATGAAAAGAATATCCCAGCTGATGGATTTCAACAACATGAGAAATGAAATAGCAGGCTCAGTCGAAAAGCTATCGCAATTGCAATATCCGGATGGTTCATTTTCATGGTTTTCCGGTGGCAAGCCTGATCGCGTGATGACCCAGCATATTATCACCCAGATTTCCCAGCTTTCAAAATTGGGAACCAAAGGTCCATGGTCCGAGGACCTGGAAAGGATCCGAATAAAGGCAAAGCCATTTTTGGATAAGACCGTACTGGAGGATTATACCCTGCTGGCAAAATGGGTCTCTGAGGGCAAAGCCCGTTGGGAGGATCAGCATATTGGTCCTTTGCACATGCATTATTTGTATGCAGTCAGTTATGATCCGAATTGGTTGAAGGAGGCTAGGGATAGAAAAGAAGTGATCTATTATATTGATCAGTTGAAAAAACATTGGTTGAAATTTGGACTCTACGAGCAGGGATTGGCGGCTTTGGTTTGTCACCGGTTGGGGCTCAGGCCTGAGGCCGGCTTAATAGTAGAGTCACTCAGACAAAGAGCGATCCGTCATCCGGAACTGGGTATGTACTGGAAGACAACTCCTTCCTACTATTGGTATCAAATGCCTGTTGAAACACAAGCCTTGTTAATTGAGGCTTTTTACGAAATCAAAGGGGATGTGAAGGTTTGCGATGAAATGAAGGTCTGGCTGTTGAAGAACAAGCAAACCAACCATTGGGGGTCAGGCAAATCTACCGCCCTCGCTGTTTTTGCGCTTTTGACCTATGGCAGTGACTGGTCTGCATCTTCCCAAACTCTGGATGTCAGTTTGGGCGATTACGGGCAGATTAAATCTTTTCAGGGATTGGATTTTATTTACTCGAAAAAGCGATTTGATTCCAAAGAAATCAAACCCGGATTTCAGGAAATCACCATGCGCAATCCAAATGCGTCCGTTGCCTGGGGCGCTGCCTATGTTCAG
>CAYXKO010000536.1:0-1961 GCA_964465435.1 uncultured Saprospiraceae bacterium
CTGCACAATGTACCGGATACCAACCGGGCCCGCGTGCGCTCCTGCAAATTGCAGATCTTTGAAGATACCCTTTACACCAGGCTGATTCGCGAGATATCCTTCGACAAGCCCCTGGATCCGGCCGGCAGCAGGATCCCCCTGGGGGATGCCTTGAAAATGCAGGCCCTGCGGCTGGAGTTTCAGGAGGTGCAGGGTGGCATCTACCACTGGAATGCAGCCACGCTGGGAGAGATCGAGCTGATCGCCAGTCCCACGGATCCTGTGCGTTTTCAGGAAGTGCTGGACTGCAAGGGCAAGGCCTATGGTCCCTACCGGATGGATTCCTGCGGACAGTGTTTGTTGCCGGATGATCCAAAATTCAATGATTGCCTGACCAGTACTTCCAATCCACCAAAATTGCAGAATGCAATCAGGATCTGGCCCAACCCGGCAAGCGATCGGGTTTACATTGCCATCGAAGGACCGGCGGTGATCCGTCGCGTCGAACTGTGCAGCCTGCAGGGAAATTGCGGCAATATATTGACTGCGTCCTTTGGATCTGCTTACGACTTGACTCAGTTTCCCGGCGGGGTTTACCTGCTTCGCATCGAGACGGATCGGGGGATTTTCGTCAGGAGTGTCGTGAAGAGGTAGGGAGGAAAATCTCATTTTTATATTTTTTAAAAAGACCTTTTGCCTGGAAAGGGCCTTGCAAGGTCCATATGCATCTTGCCAATAAAATATGGCTTTCAAGATTTAACCAACTGAGGAGACAGGCCGATCCGGCCGTCGGTTTCAAGGGGTGTGAAATATGCCATCCGGGCATTCTGGTTGCCGGAGGATCAGGCCAAAATATTCTTCAAAAATGGGATTTAATTCCCGGAAAATTTGTTCTAAAGTGTACAGGGTAAAGTGTTGATATGATTCGCGATATCTTGCACCGGGGGTTGAGCTATGATTGCGGCTGTCATTCGTTATTACGATTCCCTGGCATTTTATCGTATTGTCAAAATACCCCTGAAGTTCGCCCAAGAAATTCTGCTTTCTCTGAAAACGTCTGTCTTAGTGGACAGGTAACGTTTGTTCTTCACTCGTCAAATCAACCTGCCGGTGTTCGGGCATTTGGTGTTTATGGTACGGGTTCTGCAAATCATTTCCCGGATTTGGCTCTTTTCGGTCCATTGATTTTTCCTAAAATGGCCGGTTTTTTCAGAGTCAATGAAGAGGCCGGTGCCAAAAGGCTTCCGGCTATGGCTCGTCCCTGTCCTGCTGACGGATTATTACAGGGGAGTTTGGATGGGCAATGGGATAAGAAAATATCATTTCAATGCGGCAACCCGAATGAATCAGTTTGTAAAACAGGCCGGATGTACGCCACCGGGGATCAGATCAAGAGGAGCGAAAATAATAATTTCAAATTTTTTGTTCGGTATTTTCCTGGTGATCATTTGAATTCATGATTCTTAAAAATATTAAGTATGAAGATGAAAGTGAATTTATTTTTATGTGGAGCACTGATCCTAATCAGCTACTTTCTGCCATCGATCGCACATGCCCAGTCACCATCAAAGATGAGTTACCAGGCGGTCATTCGCAACAGCAATAATGCCCTGGTCACCCATGCATCTGTAGGTATGCAGATCAGCATTCTTCAGGGGTCTGAAAGCGGGATGTCTGTGTACACCGAGAGGCATTTTCCCAAGACTAACGCCAATGGCCTGGCAAGCCTGGAGATCGGTGGCGGTGTCATCGTGAGTGGAAATTTTGACGGTATTGATTGGACCAGAGGGCCCTATTTTATCAAGACGGAGACCGATCTGAACGGAGGGGCAAACTATACCATAACCGGCACCAGTCAGCTGCTGAGCGTGCCCTATGCACTCCTGGCCGAAAGGGCGTCCCGGGATTCGGATAATCAGCTTTTGAACCTTGCGGGAAACACCTTGTCCATTTCCGGGGGCAATCAAGTTACACTTCCCGAG
>CAYXKO010000537.1:0-1959 GCA_964465435.1 uncultured Saprospiraceae bacterium
TGGCAGTCAGGGCCACCGAGGCCGTCTGGAGTGGTTTCAGTAGATGGGTGGAGGATGCGGTAAACTTCATGATCTTGGTTTTTTTTAAGAGAGCGCAAAATTAACTCCGGCCGGCCTAATTTTCGACCTTTTCAGGCTTTATTATTGACATTTTACAAATATAAATCCTCACTTTTGCCTCCCCAAAGTTCGTGCCCGCCACCGTGAAAAAAAATCCGGAAAAATCGCCCCGTTTCATACTTCAGTCCCCTGAGGTGGACTGGAACATCCTTTTCCCAGAATTCGACAGCGCCACCCTGCCCTCGGGCACGCGCATTTTCAGCATGCCGGGCGGCAAACTGGGCCTCTGCTACCTCGAACTGGTGTTTGAAAACGGACGCCGGGCGGAGTCAAAAAAAATGACCGGCAGGATCACTGCGGCCCAGGTGCAGGAAGGCAGTCTGGGACATACCCAGCCCGAGATCGTGGATTTCTTTGACTATCACGGATGTTCCTACAGCATCCACGCCGACCTGGATTTTACGGTCGTATCGGTGAGCTGCCTGCAGCGTTACTTCGGCAGCGTCCTGGACTTCATCCTGGACCTGCTGACCCAACCGGTCTTTCCGGAGGAAAACCTGGCAAAGGGCAAAGTATTCCTGAAATCACAGCTCAGCCATCAGCTCACGGAGCCCGACTTTGTCTCCTACCGCGACCTGACCGCCCACTTGTATGGCAGTGAGTCGCCCTATGCCTACAATTCCACCCCGGAACTCATCGACGCCATCCGGCGCCAGGACCTCGTCGATTACCACCGGAACTACTACGACTGCTCCAGGCTATCGGTGTTCTACGCCGGCGAGGCACTAGGGACGGATTACTGGGCTAATAAGCTCAGCAGGCTGCCAGCAAAAGGCAAGGACCTGCCTCCCTTTCCACCCGTATCCTATGGGGCCCCCACGCGTCAGCACGCACCGATCGGGCATTGCAACCAGACCAGTCTCAAGATGGGCTGTGGCCTGTTCCCCAAAAACCATCCGGACTACTATGGCATGTACGTGCTCAACACCCTGCTGGGCGATTACTTTGGCTCCCGCCTGATGAAGCACATCCGGGAGGAGGAAGGCCTCACCTACGACATCCACTCCACCCTGGACGTGCAGCTGCACGCAGGCTGCTTCTACATCAGTGCCGAGCTCAATCCTGCATCCAGGGACAAGACCGAAGACCTGATCCGCAAGGAACTCAAAAAACTCCGGACAAAACCGGTGCCCGATGAGGAACTCAACATGGTGCGCAACTACCTCAACGGACACCTCCTGCGACTCGTGGACGGGCCCTTTCAGAGCATTCTGCTGCTCCGCATCCTGATGATGGAATTCCGCGACCTGGAAGCCTTTTATACCCTGCGCAATGCGATCCGCGACATTACCCCGGCAGACCTGATGCAGCTGGCAGACCGCCATCTGCAGGAGGACCGCATGTCGGTCGTATCGGCCGGGGCCTGAGCAGGCCGAGATATTTTGACCCTACCGGTCCATGGCTTATCTTTCCCCTTCAAAACAAAACCATGACAGCCATCAAAACCAACTACGGCGCACTGAGCACACTGGTCACCGTATTTTTCTTCTGGGGATTCATTGCGGCCGGCAACGGCGTGTTCATCCCCTTTTGCAAGAATTATTTCAGTCTGGACCAGTTTCAAAGCCAGCTGGTGGACTTTGCCTTTTACGGCGCCTATTATGCCGGCGCCCTGGCCCTTTTTGTCATGGGCAGCCTGCGCAGCAGGGACCTGGTCTCCGGCTGGGGGTACAAGCGCAGCATTGTGATCGGTCTGCTGATCTCCTTTTTTGGAGCCATTGCCATGATCCTGGCGGTACAGACGGGCACTTCGGGATTCAATTTCTTCCTCACGGCCTTTTTCATCCTGGCGCTCGGCTTTTCCCTGCAGCAGACCGCGGCCAATCCCTTTGCCATGCT
>CAYXKO010000538.1:0-1958 GCA_964465435.1 uncultured Saprospiraceae bacterium
TTTCTTTTAATGAACGGAGGGGAGATACACAATATCGGTACGAAGGTACTAAAGTATCAGTTTATTGTATGCGATCAGATCCGGAAAGCCTTTGGACTTGAAGTATTCTGCGGTTTCCCCGGCAGATCTTGAAGAGGATACCAAGGCGAGATCGCCACCCCAGGCCCCAAGACTTTTTATTCCTCCCCAGAAATCAGGAAAAAGAGTATCCTTGATTTTCTTCAGCCCGGTAAACGAGGAGATCAGGGCTTCGTGCTCGTCAATCCAGGACTCAAAGGCGGATTGACTGCTTAAATGCAATAGTTTATCGGTCAACTCGCTTGCTTTGCGGATCAGGTTCTTGTCGGGAGCTTTGCTGCGAACGGATTTCACGGCTTCGGCGGAATCGGCTTTTTTCCCCTGGATCAAAAAATAAAGATTTTCGGAAAAGGATGGATTAAAATCCACCTCTTCCAGATCGATCACTCCGTCGCCCAGGGTATAGAGTATGGGCCCATCAGATCCGGCGCAGGCCACATCATATCCCGAACCTTGCTCCACATCAAAGTAAAGATGGTAGGGATTCACATCGGCCCATAAGGCCATATTCCTGATCAGGGTGGAAGAAGATCCCAAACCCCAGTCTCTTGGGAACTCCAGAAAATGATCGACCTTGTACTTTTTCCAGTGCGAGAGGAATTCTGAGTTGTTGTTGCAGCAAGCCTTGAATATCTTGCGCAGGTATTTGGACATTTTCTCGTCCGTCGATTTGATCACATCAAAACCCATCAGGTCGATCTCCGCCTCAAACCACTTTTTGCCTTCATTGTCGTAACAGGTCCAGATTATTTCCGACCCTGTGAGTTCGGCCACCTTCATTTTCTGGCCCATCTTTGAGGGCAGGGCCAGGCAGGTGGCCCCATGCACCACAAGGTACTCTGCGCTCAGCAAGATCTTGCCACGGGAATAGAACTCTGCTTTGATAGGCCGGGATTATAAAATTGCGGCGAAGATAGAAATTTCTTATCAATCATATTGAGATTTGTTATATATAAAATCTCCTGGACATTCCTGCCATTCCTTCAGACTGGACAAGGATCTTAAGACCTATGAACCCAATAAAACTGATTAGGGCGGCACGGAGGATTATATCGTGGATCGGGAAAAAATCAAATAGGAAAGAGAGGAAAAAGGATTGAATGGTCTACTTTTCCCTTTCGGTAACAAAGCGGCAGAGACCTTCGAGGGCCTGACGGGCTTCGTTTTGGGGGAAAGTACTTAGTATGGAAAGCGCCTGGTCCCTATGCCAGTTCATGCGCTGGATCGCCTGATCCACACCCTGATACTGGAAAATAAATTTCACGGTGTCGGCTATGACGTTTTTATCCAATGAATCGGATCTGATCCTGCGAACCACCTGTCTGGATTCTCCGGGAGGGGCATTTTTAAGGGACAGGATCAGTGGAAGGGTCATTTTCTTTTCCTTGATGTCGTTGATCAGGGGTTTGCCGATTGAATGTCCGGAAAGATCCATGAGGTCGTCCTTGATCTGAAATGCAGTACCCAACTCCATACCAAAGCGGTGCATTCGTTCCAGCACATCGGAATCTGAGGTAATGCTCAGTGCACCGCAACTCACTGCTGCCGCGATCAGGGATGCGGTCTTCTTGCGGATGATCTCAAAGTAGATTTCCTCGTCAATATCGAGTCTGCGCGCTTTCTCCAACTGCAGCAACTCGGCTTCGCTCATATCCGTCACAGCCCTGGACAATACCTTGAGCATGTCAAAACGGTCGCGATCCAGTGCCACCAGCAAGCCCCTGGACAGCAGATAATCTCCTACCAGGACCGCGATCTTGTTCTTCCAAAGTGCATTGATCGAAAAGAAGCCGCGTCGCTGATCGGAATCGTCTACCACGTCATCGTGTACCAGTGTGGCTGTATGAAGCAGTTCGACCCTGGTGGCAGCTGTCAGGGTA
>CAYXKO010000539.1:0-1952 GCA_964465435.1 uncultured Saprospiraceae bacterium
CCTCTGGTCAGAGTTTTCCCATTTTCGATTTATATCGGAATTTGTGGATCCGCTCTTTGCCCTCAATCAGGATTGCATCAGGCGATACAAGCCACGCTCCTTGAGTTTTAATGATTTCACCCTGAGCAGAAAAGTGAATTCCATTTTTGACAAAAACCTGTTCGAGGGTCAGGATCATCTGGGGGTTTTCCGCTCCGTGGCGGAGGAAGGTACGAGGCAAAAAGTGATCGCCCTGGGCAGAATGCTTTTTTACGATCCGATCCTGTCGGGCAATGGCAAAAGGGCCTGTGCATCCTGCCACGTGCCTCAGACGATGTTTACGGATACCTCCGTCCGATCCGCCCTGCAGTTTGACCGGCGCAACAGGCTCCCGCGCAATACGCCCTCCCTGCCTCAGGCCATCCACCAGCACCTGTTGATGGCGGATGGAAAGCACATCGACCTGTTCCGCCAGATGAAGGACGTCATCAGCAATCCGATTGAAATGGCCGGCGACACCCTGGGTCTTCTGAAAAAAGTCATGAGTTGTCCGGAGTACCGGGAGCAGATCCGTTCTTTAGCTAAGCACACATCGGTCCCCAAGCCCCATATAGACCACGTTCTTTCTGCAATCACCGCTTATGTGGGCAGTTTTGCCTTCAGCCAATCTCCCTTCGACAGCATGATGCTGGCGAAGAAATCCACCGATCCCGCAGTGGTCCGGGGCTTTGATCTGTTTATGGGAAAGGCCCTGTGCGGCAGCTGTCATTTTGTGCCCCACTTTAGCGGGGTGCGTCCCCCTTACGTCGGCAGTGAATTTGAAGTGCTGGGTACGCCAGCGGATACGTCCTATTCAGCAGTCAGTCCTGACTCCGGCAGATTCCTGGTACATCGCGCACCGGAGATGATGCGGGCCTTCCGGACCCCGTCGCTCAGGAACAGCGCCCTCACGGCGCCCTACATGCACAACGGGGTTTTCGGGCATCTCGAAGAAGTCCTGGAGTTCTACAATGCGGGGGGTGGAGCAGGGAAAAAGCTGAGCGTCTCCAACCAGACCCTGGACGCAGAGCCTTTGCAACTGACAGAAAGGGAGAAAAGGGATCTGATCGCTTTTCTCCGGGCACTGACCGAAGACATTCGTCCGGGAATTCCACCCGATGCCTTACCTTTATCATCCATTCAGTCCTTCAGAAAAAGAACGCCGGGTGGTGAATACTAGCAGTCTGATCTTGAAAAAATTTATTCCGGTCTTGCTCGCATTTTTTTTGCTGTGCGCCTGTCACCGGCAGAAGATCAGCTATCCCTTGCCCAAGGACATTTCAAAGGACAACAGAAGGATCATGACCGCCTATTTCAACCGGGGCATGGAGTTGTACAAGATCCACTGTGCCGACTGCCACGGCATTTTTTCCAAGGTCAGGGACCAGTCTCCCGACTTTACGCGGCAGCAACTCGATACCTACCGCGCCAAGGCACATCTGCAGACCTCCGAACTTCACTCCTTCACCGAACGCATCAGCTACAACGACCTGGAGGCCATCCTCCATTTTCTGATCTACAAGAAGGTGAAACAGTGATCGTAATCTGATGTCGTTAGAGTCATCGGGAAGACTTCCTGTATCTTCCTGCCAATTCCAGCAGAAATTGTATTTTGAATCAAAGGCCAGCCTTTACAAAGGGTATGCGGTCTTTAATTCTTTTTCTCACCATGTATTGGGAAAAATTATGGGTCTCCTCAATGGAGTGTCGTCTGAATTCGGTATTTTTGTATTGAAAGGTTCCAAATTATTTCTACAAATTCTATTTATGAAAATGTGGTTCAAAAGATTTCTTGCCTTCCTTTTGATGTTTTTTTCTTCTCTTAACTTACCCATGCCGGCTCAGGTATCAGAGCTTGTGGGGCAAGCGGTCAATCGAAAACAGTCCGGATTCTCTGCTTACTCCTACCGGGTAAAAGCCGAGTTTACATCGAT
>CAYXKO010000540.1:0-1948 GCA_964465435.1 uncultured Saprospiraceae bacterium
AATGGACCGCCGGCAATGAAGCCGAACTCCGCCGGAAGCACCATAACGTCGTCGAGGCTATCGACGTGGACGAAGGCCAGCACACCGCGCCAATCCAGCACCTTCTTCCATTCTTGATCGTTGAGCTTGGCGGCGAGCGCCCTGCCCCTTCGCGACGGATCGCGTTCCGCGGGCGTCCAGCGAAAGGCGATGAAGCGCGCCGTCATACGCGCGCGATCTCTGCAAAAGAATGACAGTCTTTTGTTTTTGCCGGAAAGAAAAAGACCTGATGCCACGGAGGGTCAGATGCAGCGATTCTGGCAACGTGCCTTTGGAAAAGTTGAATAGTTTTCCGGGAGCGCCTGAAAAGAGAAAGGTTCAGAATTATTTCTGGTCAAATTTTCAACCATGCATGATTGATTCCATGGAATCCTCCTGATCACATCCTGCGATGCGTTCTGGACATAATGTATTTTAACAATTGCAAAGGAATTTCCGGATTCGTGTTATCCTGTTTAATGCAACAGAAACGGAATGTGCAGCATCAGTTCGGCAGGATTCTTTTTGGTGTAGAGACTTTGCTTCCTCTCGCGCTCTCCGTAAATTAAAACTCAAAAAAATCAGACCGTCATGATCTCCTTTTCCTTTGCCTCGATGATCTTATCCACCCGGGCAGAAAAGTCGGTCACCATATTTTGAACTTCCTGTTCCTTGGCTTTTGCCAGGTCTTCGGAGAGGCCGTTTTTTTGCTCTTTTTTGATGAAGTCCAGGATTTTGTGACGGCCGGATCGGATGCTTATTTTGGCTTCCTCTCCATAGTGCTTGGCCTGTTTGACAAATTCCTTGCGCCTTTCTTCCGTGAGAGGCGGTATCGCGATGCGGATCATTTCGCCGTCGTTCTGGGGAGTGATGCCCAGATTGGCCGCAAATATGGCGTGTTCCAGCTCGCCGATCAGCTTTTTCTCCCAGGGTGTGATCGTGATCGTCCTGGAGTCAGCCAACCCGACGTTGGCCACCTGATTGATGGGCGTGGGTGATCCGTAATAATTCACCATGATCCCATCCAGAAGATTGGTGGATGCTTTACCGGTGCGGACCCTTTGCAGCTCCTTGTGGAGATGTTCGATAGCCTTGTCAAAATCGCTGCGTGCCTGCTTTATGTGGTTTTCAAGTTCGGCGGACATATTGGTTTGTTTAAAACGGCTGCAAATTAAAGCAATCGGTTCGAAAATATCCAAAATAATTGGAAGACTTTCGGGGTAAGTTTACTCCCTGGACCCACCGACATACCTCAGGATCAGGAAAATGAGCATCACCAGTGAGGAGAGGGCAGCAGCCACATAGGTCATGGCAGTCCATTTCAGCGCATCCTTGGCGCCGTCGTATTCAGCACCCCGGGCCACTCCGGTTTCATTGATCCAGACCAGGGCCCTTTTGCTGGCATCGAACTCAACCGGTAGTGTGATCAGGCTGAAGAGCGTGGTGATCATAAACGCGATGATGGTGATGAGCAGCAGGGTGGGGAAGGTATTGGCCAGCATAAAGGCAAACATGAGCAAAAACTGCTGTGCGAGAGATGCCACCTTGACGACAGGCACCAGTTTGGACCTCAGCTGCAGCATGGCATAGGCGGTATCGTGCTGCACCGCATGTCCGCATTCATGCGCGGCCACTGCAGCAGAGGATACGGATCGTCCATGATATACTTCCGGGCTCAGATTGACGGTCTTGTCCAGCGGGTTGTAATGGTCGCTGAGAAAGCCCTGTGACTCCAGCACGCGCACGTCGTGTATGCCGTAATGGCGCAGCATGTTTTCAGCCACTTCCTTTCCGGATTGTCCGGACCTGAGGCCAACTTCACTGTAATGCTGAAATTTGGATTTAAGGACATTGGAGATCAAAAACCCGATTCCGGACATTACCAGAGCCAGGATATTGAAAATCATATAGTCTGCATTCATGATCATAA
>CAYXKO010000541.1:0-1941 GCA_964465435.1 uncultured Saprospiraceae bacterium
AAAGGCATCCCTCGCTTATGGGGAGCACGCTAAAAACCTTAAAGGTGAATTGCCGTTAAACTTTTGGTCATACAGGAGGTCTCTATCCTGCATGAATGACTTATGAAATTAGCTGCAACCACTCTTCTTGTACTATTCAGCCTCTTCGCCAGAGCTCAAAACAATTATTTCCCTCCTATATCGGGTGCCACATGGGATACCGTCTCCCCTGCTGCATTAGGCTGGTGCCCTGCTGAAACCGATTCTCTGATTCAATTTCTGGACGACAAAAACACCAAAGCCTTCATAGTCCTGAAGGACGGGAAAATTGCTCTGGAAAAATACTTTGGCACCTTTACTTCCGACAGCATCTGGTACTGGGCTTCTGCCGGAAAGTCCCTGACAGCCTTCCTGACTGGTATGGCGCAGGATGAGGGACTGCTGCAGATCAATGATCCTGTTTCCAATTATCTGGGTACAGGATGGACCTCCTGCTCATCGACTACTGAAGGCAACATTCAAATTGTTCATCAGCTATCCATGACCACAGGATTCGATGACAATGTACCCGATCCTGATTGCACTGCCGACACCTGCCTGAACTGTATTTCGCCATCCGGTTCCAGATGGGCCTACCATAATGCTCCCTACCACCTGATTCACGATGTGCTGGAGAGCGCGTCGGGAGCAAGTCTCAATTTGTTTACCACTTCAAGGCTGTCAATCTTCACCGGCATTTCCGGATTATGGATCAACCATGTTTATTACAGTACTCCTCGAGCTATGGCCAGGTTCGGGTTACTCATGCTCGCTCACGGTGTCTGGAATGGCGACACGCTGCTCCACAATACAGGCTACTACAACCAGATGATCCAACCATCTCAGAGCCTGAACCCTTCTTATGGATACCTGTGGTGGCTAAATGGTCAGCCTGCCTACATGCTACCACAGACCCAATTTGTATTTAACGGCCCGCTGATTGCGTCGGCTCCAATGGACATGTATGCTGCACTCGGTAAAAATGATCAGAAAATATATGTGGTACCTTCTCAAAATATGGTGGTCATCAGAATGGGAGAAAGCGCTGGCATCTCGCAGCTTTCCCTTTCAACTTTTGATGATCAGCTATGGGAAAAATTATCAGATGCCCTTTGTACCTCAACATCTGTCAATGAAATTAATTCTGAAGCTGCCGGTATTTACCCTAATCCCTCATCGGGAACATTCAACCTGACAGGAATTGCACCGGAATCCATTCTGTCTGTTGCCTGCTACGATACAAATGGTCATTGTGTGGAGAAATGGACCCCTCAGGAGAAAAACTACAAAATGAAACACCCTGCAGCAGGAATTTACTTTATAAAAGTGACGACCAAAGAAGACACATTACAACTGAAATGGGTCGTTACCAATTAACGTAGCACTACTCTTTGTTGTATATTTTCTTTAAGGTCGGGTCAGACTCCTGTGTTTTGATAGCATTCACTTCTTCCTCAGCTGCCTTCCTCACTTTCTCATTAGCCATCGCGATTCTCTCTTCAAGTATGGAATCACCGGGCTGAGTTGTTCCGCCCTGATCATCCCGGAATGATTTCTTACCATAAGATTTGGCAATTTCGGCAAGTGACCTTACAGCTGACATCCTTACGAACCATTGTGGATGGTGATATCCGGTTTCAGCCAATAATTTTATTCCTTCGGTAACCAGTTCCGGACTGCATCGCAGCAAAAACCTGCCGAAATTCTGTGCTGCTTCATACTTTTCAAAACCCTGTGTTTTGCTGTACACATCTGCCATGTAAGCGTAATGATCATCGCTTCCATAAATAGCATAAAAATCTGCAGCCATGGCACGAACGCGTTTGTTTTCGTCAGATTCAATTTTACGCAACAGGGCTAATCCCTCAGCCTTATGGGCATCAAGAACCAATCCCATTGCTGTATTCATCACATTGTAGGAAC
>CAYXKO010000542.1:0-1933 GCA_964465435.1 uncultured Saprospiraceae bacterium
GAGACAAAATTCATTGATGAAAGATAAAGTCTCTCAACTGAAAGATCATCAAAAATCGGAAAATCATTACCGCCAGGCCATCCAGCTCTCTCCGGGTTGGTCCTTCCCCTACTCCAACCTGAGCGCCTTGTACAATGATCAAAAGAAAAGTAAAAAAGCAAAGGAATATGCCCTGAAATCGATCAGCCTGAATCCACAATATGCCCTGGCACACATAAATCTTGGAACTTCCGAGATGGATCAAAAAAATCTGCTGAGTGCCCTGGAGTCATTCCACACGAGCAGCCGTTGTGACAACATGCATTACCTGCCGGATTATAAACTGGCAGAATTGTATCTCGAAACAGAAGACTACCATAAAGCCGATAGTCATTTTACAGTCGCGGAAGAAAAAATGCAAGAACTGGCTTTTATGATCAATACTGTATTCCCCGTGGTGGCAAACAACGTCATGAGCTTTCTGGATGACCAGGCCAACAACCGAAAGCTGATCCTGGCACTCGAGCAAAAAATTTCACAAAACCCCGATGACAAGGAAAGCCTGTACGAATTGGGAAGACTTTACAATATGGACGGAAACCCGGCACGATCCGAGGCTATGTTTCTCAGGATATTGAAACTGGACCCGACTTACAAAGACCTGTACAATCAGTACGGCTGTCTGGCCATGAGGAATAATGCCTATGAGAAAGCGGAGATCCTGTTTCGCAAGGCCCTTCTCAACGGACATTCAGACAACTGGTACACGCACCATCAACTGGCAAGGATATACGAGACCTGGGCGGTTTACGAAAAAGCAGAGAGCCATTATAAATCAGCCATCTTCCAGTCAGGCAAGCACAATGCCCCCTATTTTGCCCTGTATGATCTGTACAACCGGTTAAAAAGATACGAAGACGCCGAAGGAATACTCCTGAAAGCATCACAGGCCTTTCCGGCAGTCGGGAATTACAATCTGGCCAACTTCTATTTAAACATGTGCAAAATATCACCCGGAGACGCCCAATGGCCCTACAAGGCGGCCACCAGCATTTTGGAGCAATACAGCGCCTTCGAAGAACGATATCCCAAAATCAATAATTACATTGACCAGCCGGCAGAAAGAGAAGTGATAAACAATCCATGGCTGGCCCCAGATGCACGAAATGAAAAACAAAGCCTGGAACTATATCGCAAGGCCTATGAGCTCACATTGGATCCCGTCAGTAAAGTTTCACTGCTGGTCAAAATGAGCAGCCTGATCCTTTCACAAACTGCCAGCAACATTGATTACCGACTTGCCAAAGAGTATATCGAAAAGGCCCTTAAGTCGGACTCTTCCCTGGTCACTCCCATGAAAAATTACGTTTCCATCCACGCAAAAATCAATGGATATCTCCGTTCGCTTGAATATCTAAAACGGCTGCACGATCAAAACAGGATCAGTTTTGATGAGAGAATGCTTTTATGCAGGTTTCTGATCTATTCAGCTGAATACGAGTCAGCGCATAAAATACTCGATCAGGCGCAGAACATATCTCCATTTGACGACCATCAGATCAAGGCATTGCGGGCCATGTGTTTCCGGCTTTCATCCAACTATCCCATGGCGGAAGGACTGCTCAAGACCTTGCAGTCCGAGTCAGACCAAAACGGCCAGGAAAGCTATACCCTGGCCAGAATGTATGCCAGACAAAACAAAAAGAAACTCGCCTCCCAATGGCTGGTCAGGGCGTTCCAGAATGGATTTGAATACAAGATCATTTTGAAATATGATCCGGTCTGGAAAACGATCTGGACCTGGGATGAATGGATCGCATTTTTGAAAACCAATAAGATCGAACTATAAAACTCATCTTCAAAATGCAGCTAAACCTATTTCAGGAAGGTACTGAGTCAGGACACAAGCCTGTGTTTTGGAGTGAACTTTTGTATTACAGTTTCTTTGTCAGAT
>CAYXKO010000543.1:0-1922 GCA_964465435.1 uncultured Saprospiraceae bacterium
CATCATAGATGGGCACGCGCATGGGTTCAGTAGCAGAACCTCCATGTACCGCAATTCCAGCAAAGTATTTGTGATAGGTTCTGTCCATGGAGTCCATAAAGACAGCACCCCTGGGACACCATTGGCACCAGGTGCCGGTAGCCTCCTCGGCGACCATGACTTTATGTGCTGCTGGCACGACTCCAAGTATGCTGGCAACCTTTGAATTATTGGTCTGATCATCATCAGCCTGGTCATTCACTTTCAATATAGAAACCTCCAGGTTGCTGGTTCCGGGAGCGTAGGTAACCTTTGGAAGGTTAATGGTCCTGATGGCAAGAGGGGCAATGTTCAGGTTGGTGAAATTTGTGATTTCTGGGGTGCCGTTTCCAACCCGGGTGGATATTTCCAGGGAATTGATCGCCGTAGTACCCAGATTGCGAATGTCGATGCTGCCTGCAGAGCTTTCGCCAGCTAGAAACCGGGGCTTATAATTGGATTTCAGTAGGGTCGCCTCCAGATTGGGACGGTTGTAAGGCTCCAGGTGGTAGCTCACGTCGTCGACGTAAAAAGTGGAACCGTTGCCTCTCGTTACTGAACCGGTCACATAATTCGGGTAAAGGTCAAGAGAAGCAATTGAGTTGTTCGGATTCGTGAATTTTGAGACACTCACGTCGTTCAACAGAACCTCCCAGTTATTGTTGGTCAGGTCTGCAATGAGGGTAAACTTTTGCCACTCACCTGGAAAATAGGGCACCTCAAACAGATCGCCATTGGCCGCAGAGCCCAAAGTGCCGCGGAATTGACCATCTCCGTCGAAGTAGGCGTCAAAAGCCCAGATCTGACCGATAGTTTGTTTTCCCTGAAAGTTAAAGTATGCGGCCTGATCCGGTACGACGTAAAGCCACATTTCAAACCTGAATATACCCAGGTTCAATTCACCGCCAAAGGGGAGTACAAGGTCAGTTGGCCCCCCTGCAGAAGAGGCCGCTTCCAGTTTGATGCTTTTTGTCCCGGAGCGAGCGTTTTCATCGGTGACATAGGCATCTTCCTGAGTTCCTTCGCCGGCTGCGCCGCTCCATACGGTCCAGTTGGGCGAGGACTTGGCGACGTAGTCACCAACTTTGTAAGACTCAAAATCATCGGAAAAGCTATTTTGGGCATTCAGGATGCCCACACCAGCAATGAAAAGGGGTAAAAGTAGTTTTTTGATCATTTCAATCTGATTGAATGGTTAACAATGCCGTAAAAATACCAACTTGTGAAATTAAATAAAAACAACTTTTGCGTTTTAAGGAAGAAAATAATTGATTACCTGATTTTCGAAATATTATTTGGCTTGGAGTTTGAATTTGACCAGCTGTCAAAATTTAATTTCGTTATTTGAAATAGCTATTAAGCTATATCAGACGCTTGGGACCGTGCTGTTTGATGCCCCCGTTCCCTTTTTCAGGAAAGATTCCGGTCTGAATTCTTTGTTGACTCCTTTAAAAGTTTGTAAAGCGTATATGACGAACCTCGTCTTCCCAAAACACCCTGACCAGATAGATTCCGGGCAAAGAGCTCTTTATGTCAAACGCAATTTCGTGACTGCCGGCCTCGGTGACCGAAACCGGGACTTTTCTGCCGGACAGATCCAGTAATTCCCATTCAAAGGCTTCCGGAAATGCATATTGAGATTGAAGTCTGAAGGATCCTCGCTGATTAAGGATAATTCTGATTTCTGTCAGATTGAAACTACCATTTCCCTTGGAAAAACACTCCAGCCCTTTGAATTCAATCACCTTGCAACATCCAGGAGATTCGTGATCACAAACTTTTATCAAGTCGTGGTTTAATCCTGATTTTGTGAATTCAGGCAAAGTAAGCGGGAGAGCACTGTAAGGGAAATTGCCGATTATTCCATTTCTGTCATAGAGATCAAAAGTACTGCTCGTGCCTTT
>CAYXKO010000544.1:0-1917 GCA_964465435.1 uncultured Saprospiraceae bacterium
TATCTAAGCTGGCAGACGTCTGTAACATACAATTTTTTGCAGGAATTGAAAAGCCGGCTTTTCAACTTTTGGGATCTGGACCCGGTCAGATGACGATATTGATCATCCTGCCCGGTACGATGATGATCTTTTTGATCGTTTGCCCCTCGACCCATTTTCTGATTTCTTCCAGTTGTATGACCGATGATTCCAGTTCATTCTGAGGGGTTGATCTTGGCACGGTCCACTCGTATCTCTTTTTTCCATTGACGCTGACCGGATAGTTGACCTCGTCTGATATCAGACAGGATTCATCGTGCATGGGGTATTCCTGGTGATGCACGGATCCTGCACCTCCATAATGATGATAAATTTCTTCTGTGATGAAAGGGGCAAAGGGAGCCAGCAATCTGTTCAGTGTTAGCAGCACTTCCCTGCTTGTGCATTGCAATTTCCTGAGTTCATTGACGCAGATCATGAAAGCACTGACCGAGGTATTGAAAGAAAGAGATTCCAGATCCGATCTAAGCTTTTTGATACAGGTGTGCAAGGCCCTCAATGCTTCCTTTGAAGGGGATGAGTCGTCCAAAACGGAGCGCTTGTTTTCATCGAAGAAAAGCTGGTGGTACTTTTTCAGGAATCCGGATACGCCGTTGATTCCTTTGGTGTCCCAGGGTTTTGAATCTTCCAGTGGCCCCAGGAACATTTCGTACATGCGAAAACAATCTGCACCGTATTCTTCGACCACATCGTCCGGATTGACCACATTGTGGTATCTCTTGGACATCTTACCCACTTCCGACCGGGTGCGGAGGTACAAATCTTCGGAGAGATTTTCGGCGGTGCAGGATAGGTTTTTGTCCGTGAATACGGCATTTTCAAAATCCTGTCTCCACTTGATGAATGCCATTATCCCGGCTTTGTCCAGATGTGCATCGGGACTGCCGTATTGTTTGACAAAATCCTTGTGTACAGGGATCCACGCGATTTGTTCGGCTGCCCTTTCTGCAGCCAGGTCCTCTGAAATGAATTCAGGCGGATGACTGTCCTTGATCAGGGCAATGCTGTCGATCACTCCCTGGATCATTCCCTGATTGACCAGTCTTTTAAATGGTTCTGTCGTGGGAACATATCCGAGGTCATAAAGAAATTTATGCCAAAACCGGGAATACATCAGGTGTCCCACCGCATGCTCCGTTCCCCCGATATAAAGATCCACATCCTTCCAGTAGGCCAGGGCATCGCGGGATGCAAATTCAGTTTGGTTGGCGGGATCCATGTACCTCAGAAAATACCAGCTTGATCCGGCGTACCCGGGCATGGTGTCCGTTTCCCTGTGTCTGCCCGGAGCGAAATGTACCCAGTCGCCTGCTGCTGCCAGGGGAGATTTGCCTTCCTTGCCTCCCTGAATCTGGTCAAGCAAGGGAAGGGTGAGCGGCAGTTCTTCATCCTTCATAGGGTGGCAAATGCCGTCCTGATCATACCATACCGGAAAAGGCTCGCCCCAGTACCGTTGGCGGCTGAAATTGGCGTCGCGCATTCTGTATTGTACCTTTCTTTTTCCGGCACCTCTTTTTTCGATTTCCTGGATTGCGGTTTCGATGGCTTGCTCGGGGTTCATTCCATTCAACAGGTCAGAATGGATCATTACACCTCTTTTATCCTCTATGTCGGCCCCCGGGAAAGCGGATTGGTCCACGACCTGGATGACCGGCAGATCAAATTTACGGGCGAATGCCTGGTCCCTGGTGTCATGTCCGGGTACTGCCATGATCGCACCGGTGCCATACTCGATCAGCACGTATTCAGAAATCCAGATTGGAATCCGGTCTCCTTTCAAGGGATTTATTGCATGCCTGCCCGTAAAAACGCCGGTCACAGATTTCTGGTCGGACTGGCGATCGCAATTCCCGCCATTGCCGTGTACCACTTCCTCAA
>CAYXKO010000545.1:0-1916 GCA_964465435.1 uncultured Saprospiraceae bacterium
ACCCTGCGGAAGGAAATGAATTCCGTATTGCCCAAAGCACCGGATGCCCTGGACCGTTTGCTGGTCTCCAGAAAAGCTCACCTCATCCTTCCTGCTCATCGTTGGATTGACCTGGCATCAGAGAATGCCAAGGGAAAGGACAAGATCGGGTCCACCCTGCGGGGCATCGGTCCCTGCTACATGGATAAAACAGGCCGGAACGGCCTGAGGGTGGGCGATCTGGATCATTCCGATTTCGAATCGAGGTATAAAAAACTTAAAGCCAAGCATCTTCAATTCATCAAGCAGTTTCCCGATGTTGATTTTAATATCGAAGCAGAAGAAACGGCCTGGATGGAAAGTCTGGAATCGCTCAGAAAGATGCGACAGATCGATGCCGAATACTGGCTATCTGAAAGACTGGCTAAATCTGAAAATATCCTGGCAGAAGGAGCCCAGGGAACCATGCTGGACGTAGATTTCGGCACCTATCCTTTTGTCACCAGTTCGAATACGATTACCGCCGGTGTCTGCACGGGATTGGGTATACCTCCCAATCAGATCCGCAAGGTCATCGGGATTGCAAAGGCTTATTGCACCCGGGTAGGTTCAGGCCCATTCCCTTCAGAATTGAAAGACGAAACAGGAGACAGACTCAGACAGGCAGGCAGTGAATTTGGTTCCACCACGGGAAGACCACGCCGCTGCGGGTGGCTGGACCTGGTCCAGCTTCGCTATGCCTGTATCGTCAACGGGGTCACGGATCTCTGCATCACCAAGGCCGATGTCTTAAACGATTTTGAATTGATTTCCCTGGTGGACGGATATAAGATCGGAAATGACTGGACCACAGAAATCCCTTATTCCATGGAAATGATCAGCGATGTCCGGTCTGTAAACCTGAAAGGCTGGATGAGTTCGCTGGAATCCTCCAGCCGTTTTGATGAACTGCCTGCGGAACTGAGGTTGATGCTCAGTCAGGTCGAGGAATCCATCAAGATACCGGTAAGCATGCTCAGCACCGGACCTGGAAGGGATGAGCTCCTGGTCAGAAATTAAACGAGAAATAACTGCCGGAATCTTCCTGCGGGATCTGAAAGACCTGTTCTGTTTTAAACAGATTGTCATTGCTGTGGCATTCAAGGGCGAATCAGGCAACAACCCTAAAATCCGCTTTGAATAAGCACGCCCCATTTCCTTTTCATTCAATCGAAATCAGATCTCATGTCACTGAGCGGCCGGAAGCTCCGCAATGATGATGTATTGATAGAGCAGACTCGTGTCATCAGAGACAGTGATCCGAAATCCTGCGTCAATGAGCTCTGTCTCCACGTCGCCTTGCGCCATGCGCTGATTCATGGGAGGACCAAAAGGGGTGATTTTCTTTTTGAAGTCAACCACGACGATCCTGCCTCCCGGCCTAAGGCAGGGCATCAGTTTTTTTAGGTAAGGCACGCGGTTATGGATATACGTGTATGTGTTGGAGAGAAAGATTATATCCACTTCCCTGCTGGCGAGACCCGGATTATCGGGAGTGGCCAGCCTTGCCTCAAATTTTTCCTTCAGTTCGGGCTTGTAGAATTCCTTCTCCGCATTCATCATATCGATCAGTTCCTTCTCGATATCGATGGCAATAACTTTTTTTGCGGAATAAATAAAGCGAAAGGAAAAATAGCCGCTGCCGGCCCCGATATCTGCAATGACCTTGTCTTCCAATGGACCCAGCATCTCTATGATCTGGTAAGGCTTTTGCCAAATGGTGCGATCCTGGATCTGAACGGAGGATTTGGCTTCACCCGAACTGACTGCGGAGGCAGTGTCTTTGGGAGCATTGCTTTCTGCACTGTGACTTCCCCGATCGGGTCCTGTGCAGGAACACAGAAGTGCTATGATTAATATTTGGCCCGCCCTGTTCATCCTGAATGTTGCGTTCATTT
>CAYXKO010000546.1:0-1913 GCA_964465435.1 uncultured Saprospiraceae bacterium
AACAATGATCTGGCTTCACCGGGCCAGGGTCTGTGCGGGGTTAGAATACGGTTTGATCATAAGTATATCGGCGACCTGAGCATTCGGCTTGTCTCTCCAGGAGGACAAAGTGTCTCATTGATTGGCCCGGTTGGCGATGCTGGATTTACCTTTCTTTCCAAATGGCAGGTAAGTTTTGTTCCGTGCAATCAAGTTTCTGTTCCCGATCCCGGTTTTTTAAAGAAATGGAGTAATCTGCAACCCTGGGGTATTTTTGGCCAGTTTTATAATGGCACTTATTACCCCGAATCAGGCTGCCTCGAGGATTTTAATGCCGGTCCTGTAAATGGAACCTGGAACCTGGTTGTGACAGATCATGACAGGTTTTATGATGGGAATATCCAAAGTGTCTGCCTCCTTTTTTGCGATCATGCAAATACCACCTGCAATTCCTGTAGTCCCAATGGGGGGTATTTTGATACGACTGAAATTAGCCTTTGTGAAGGCAGTGATTCCCTGAATTTTTCCGGAAGGATGGTCTGGCCATTTTATACGCCGGACTCTTCTGTTTATTCCTATGATTTCCTGATTGCCCAGAATGACAGGATCATTTCAAAATTAAAGACACCTGACCTTCGGGGATTTCCGGTGGGTCAATATACCATCTGCGGAGTTTCTTACATGACCTCAGATTCGGCATTCATCCCGGAAGGGGGCAGGGGAGTTCGTCTGTCGGGCTTCAGGAATGACATAATCTCAAATAAATTTGGGATATGCGCAGAATTCTCAAAGAATTGCCTTCAAGTGGATATAAATCCTGATTCCAAAGTTACGGATACAACGATTGTAATCTGTGAAGGCGATACCCTTGAAATCCATGAACAAAAGTTCTTCCAACCGAACCTGTATCAGCTTCAACTGGTCAACTCTTTGGGATGCGATTCAATTTTAAATCTCAATTTAAAAACTGTAAATCTTCGTGCGAATATCCGCTTATCGCCTGATACCATTACTTGCCTGAATCCCACGGCTTTATTGGATGCCACCTCATCGTTGGCAGGGATGTCCACTGTTTTTAGCTGGTCAACAGATAGCGGGAATTTTACGGACAGCTCAGATATCAAAATGGTTTATGTGGACAGACAAGGAAACTACCTTTTGACTTTGAGAGAGGGTATTTGTCAGGATACCGCTTCCGTGTTTGTTATAAAGAATGCCGATTTGCCTGATTTGAATGTATTGTTGGATACGATCACATGCACCGATAGCTCAGTTTGGATAACGGGTAGTTCAACTGTGTCCGGAGTTACATGGCAATGGCAGGACGCAAACGATACTGTCTTGTCTGGTAATGACTCATTATTGGTTACCACGCCGGGCATCTATAAGGTAGTAATTTCTGATTCTTTGGGTTGTACTTCCGCATTCAACTTTTTAGTTCCTGCCGATACGGTCAAGCCTGTTATCAGAATGACTGATTTTGAAATTAAATGTGAAGAGGACTCAATAGTTCTAAGCTGGGTTTCGGGTGATTCCCTTATTTCAACACAATGGTCCGGTCCGGGGGGCTTTGTGTCTGATGTGCCCTTTCCCAGGATTGGGTCCGAAGGGATTTACAAGCTGATTGCAACGAACTCCGCAGGCTGCTACACTGAGCTGTCGGCAACAGTTAATAAAGAGGTTTCAGATCTTAGAATTTACCTCGACCCTGAAACTTTGACCTGTAAGGATACCCAGGTTTTTATATACACTACTTTTGATCAAAACATTCAAAAAATAGAATGGATTGGTCCTGCCGGTTATACCTCTTATGACCTGGATGCAATTGTTTCTTCTCCGGGAAAGTATAGGGCCAGGGTGACTGATACAAAAGGATGCATTGTTGAGGATAGTGTTGAAGTGGCTGAAGACAAGGTATTCATAAAAGCGTCTGC
>CAYXKO010000547.1:0-1910 GCA_964465435.1 uncultured Saprospiraceae bacterium
TGCCTTGCATCCGGCTTCCTTATGGAGCCCACATCCTGATTGTCTCCTTGTCGGATCCCAACCAGCAGGCAGATCTGTATCCCGACAACAACAGCATTCGCCTTTCATTTTCCAATTTCCCAAGACCGGATCTGAGCGTGGCCTCCCTGTCGCCCACCCGTTGCAAGAGTGACGGCACGGTCACCTTGTCAGCCACCGGAGGGACCTCTCCCTATGATTATTCCATTTCGGGCAGGAATTACATTCAGACCGATCCTTTTTTTCAATTGCTGACTGCAGGCACCTACAGGGCGACCGTGACGGATGCCAATGGATGTACAGATACTGTTTCCCTGGAAATACCCGATAGCTGTACCGCTGAATCCAACAAGAAATTCATCCTCAACAACGATGCCGTCAATACAGGAGGAGATTGTTACAGACTCACGGATGCCGATAATTATCAGGCTGGTTCCATGTGGTACGAGGACAAGGTCGATTTTGGAAAAAGCTTTGACATCTTTTTTGATTTCAACCTGGGATGTTACGACCGCAACGGTGCGGACGGGCTTGCATTTTTATTGCAACCCATCTCTACCTCCATAGGCGTGGCAGGTGGCGGGATTGGCTACGCAGGCGTTCGCCCAAGCCTGGCGGTGGAGTTTGACACCTGGGAAAACAGCGAGTACAGCGACCCCTCTTTCGACCACCTTTCCATCATGAAAAACGGAAACATCAGCCACAACAA
Organism: uncultured Saprospiraceae bacterium; assembly: GCA_964465435.1. Classification (GTDB taxonomy): domain Bacteria; phylum Bacteroidota; class Bacteroidia; order Chitinophagales; family Saprospiraceae; genus Vicinibacter. The sequence goes on from CAYXKO010000547.1 coordinate 728, forward strand.
TCCCGACAATCTGGCCGGTCCTGTGCATATCCTTCCTACCCAGCAGAACGCCGAGGATTGTCAATGGCACAAGGGACTCATCCGCTGGATCGCACCGACAAAAACCATAGAGGTGTATGTGGATTGCGACAGAAGGCTGGTACACAAAATCGATCTGGTCAGGGAAATTTTCTTCAACGATCCCAATGTCTATTTTGGTTTTACTTCCGCTACCGGAGGAGCGGTCAATGTGCACCAGGTCTGCCTGAAATACATCACGGGCATCAACGACATTCCCGATCAGATCATTTGTCTCGGCGAGAAGATACAATTGGCGGCATCGCCTGTTTTTAAAAACTACAGCTGGACTCCTTCGATCGGCGTTTCAAATCCTGTTTCTCCCAATCCGGTTTTCTCACCCGATACCACGCGCAGGTATTTTTTGAGGATGACCGATGAATGCGGGCAGCAATACCACGATACGGTCCTCATCGAAGTGCGCGACATCCGCCTGGATGTGACTGCCCGGTTAACGGACTCCTGTACCCTGCCGGATCAGTTGATCCTGGAGATCGGCAACGCCCAAAACTATCCCGATGCCTTGTATTCAATAGATGGTTTGAGGTATTCGAAAGAAAATATTTTCCGGACACGCTATCAGGACAGAGTCACGGTCTATGCCCGGTTGGGAAACTGCATTGCCTCCCGGGTGGTGGATCTGAAAGACAAGAGGGTCCCGCTGCGCGACAGCCTGGTATTTATCCAGGCCCGGACCTGCAGGGATTCCGGGATTGTGGTCGTCTCAGGACAAGGGGGAAAGGTCCCCTACGAGTACAGCCTCGATCAGCAAAACTGGAATCCGGAAGGCATTTTCAAAGGACTGGCACCCGGCAATTACAAGATCACCACGCGGGATGCACTGGGTTGCAAAGTGGAGCGGGATGTGGTCATTGCGGATTACAAAAGGCGTTTGCAACTATCCGTTGATTCCGCACGGCTTCTTATGGATTGTTGCGATCCGTTGGCCTACGTGGCCCTTCGGGCGGACGGGAGCATTCCGTTTTATTACTACAATCAAAACGGAGGTCCCTGGACCATCGAGTCGCAGTTCACCGGGCTGTCAGCCGGCAAACATAAATTCTCCGCACGCGATGAGTTCGGCTGTCTGACTGACACCATCGAGCTGGAGATCCTGGATCTGAGG
>CAYXKO010000548.1:0-1909 GCA_964465435.1 uncultured Saprospiraceae bacterium
AGCGGGGCGCGGAAAAATCTGAGAGGAACAGACTTCTCAGACCGTCTCCGGTCCTTTGTCTGCCGTGTCCAAAGCTAAAATGAAAATATTTGCCGGTCCTGACATCCAGCACTCCTTCCGCTGTCAGGAAGTCCCAGGCAGGCCTGTTTTTAAGCCAGTCTGCTGAAAAATCCTTTAAAAACACCGCTCCCGGAAGTCCAAGATTCTGATCCACGTACTCCCTGACCTGATCGCCGGGCGCCAGCTGGTTTTCGGTCAGGGCAGAATAGAATCTGATCCTGCTGCCGATGCCGGCCTGCACATGTATGCCCCTGCGGTTGGTAAACAGCAGGTTCCCCTTGCTGTCGGCACCTGCCTTGATCTCCAGCAAAGGATTGATCCGAAAGAAGAAGGCGTCGCCGCTTTCGTAGTAAAAATGCCCGGACCTGAAAAAATTGGCTTTAAAACTTTTCCAGCCCGAGCCTGACAGGGAATCCTCCATGCCGGATTCAGGGTAATATTTCCCAAAATATTCCAGGTCCTTTTTCAGATCTGGCGGAATGCCATGGTCGGCACTGTCCGGCTGGATACCGTCCCGCAGCTGGCCCGGATGCAGGGCAGACAAAGATGAAGAAAGGTTGAATCTGCCCGCAGATCGTATCTCAATCCTGGCCGGCAGGGATTCCTCGAGGTCCGGATCGAGGAGCGCCCCGTTTTGAGCCTGCAGGTAGCAGCTGAAAAGCAGGCATGCAATCCGGATAGTCCATTTCATGATCAGACCTTAAAGTTCAGGAGGAAGTCCCGTATGCTTTGATCGAACTCTTCGCCTCCAAAAAATTCAATGGAGATGGGCATGGCGTAAACAGAAATTCCTGCGTCTTCAAAACGCTGGCGGAAACGGCCCAGACGTACCGCATCTTTTTCTGTGGTGAGGAGCATTTTATTGGAATGCGAGACCGATTGATATTCCCTGATCAGTTCATCGATTTCCGGGTCCTTGAAAAAGTGGTGATCTTCATACCGGAAGGACCTGACGGAGGCCACTTTTGATTCCAGGTGGCTGGTCAAATAGGAACTTTGCGCGATCGCACTGACCAGAATGATCTCGAGGGAATCGTTGAGCAAATAGGTCTGGGAGGGCTGGAAGATCTGGTACGGATGGTCGTATCGGATCCGGCTAAAAAACACCTTTTGTCCCGGAGTGATCCTGAGCCGGGACACCACCCTGTCCCTGTCCTTCTGATCCAGTTCATCCGGACATTTGGTCACAATGATAATGTCCGCCCTGTTGGCGCCATACCTCCATTCCCGAAGCCTGCCGCTGGGCAGCAAATAGTCGTCCGCATAAAGATGGTCATACTCGGTCAGCAGGAGGTTGAGTCCGGGCCTTACCTGAAGGTGCTGAAAGGCATCATCCATGAGTACGGTCTGGATCTCCGGATGCTGCCTGAGCAACAAGGGAATCCCAAACGACCTGTTTTCATGTACGGCGACGGGAATGTCCGGAAATTTTCTCTTGATCTGAAGGGGTTCGTCCCCTACCTCCTCGGCGGTCGAATGGACGCTCACCTCGATGAATCCGCGGGTTTTTCTCAGATACCCCCGGCTGATCACACCAACATGAAGGTAGTCGCGCAATAAGCGGATGAGGTATTCGACGTGGGGAGATTTTCCCGTGCCGCCCACGGATAAATTACCCACGGCGATCACCGGAATATTGAAGCGGGTGGACTTGAGCACACCGGCCAGATACAAGCCCTGATACACGCCGACCACCACGCCATAGAGCAGGGAGATCGGGGAGAGCAGGATCGCAAAAAGTTTTTTCAAGGTCGTAGTTAAAATGGATCAGCGGCTCAGGTAATAATTCACTCCTATTTGCGGAATGCCGACCGTCAGATTTTGGGACAGGTCCCTGCTCGAAGATTTT
>CAYXKO010000549.1:0-1900 GCA_964465435.1 uncultured Saprospiraceae bacterium
ATGGGGATCAAAAATCCTCCCGCAATGCTCGTGAATACAATGAGCATCGTCGATTTATGATGGTTCAGCTCTCTCTTGACCAGGTGCAGAAACCTCGTCGTGTCGAAGATCAATATATTGGATTTCATGGTTTTGTCTGATTAAAGGTTTGTGATTTTGTTTTTGGCTTTTTCGATGATTCCTACGATCTCATCTTTTTTCGTCAGAATGGCATTGAACAGCACTTCCACGTCCACCTGAGAGGGCAGTTCATCCGTATTTTCCCGTATGCTCATATATCCGCCGCTGATGCGCTCTGAGTAGATGACGTTTTGTGGTTCGGTCATGGAGTGGTGTACTTCAAAATACAGGGCGTTGGCAATTTCCTCCAATGTGTAGTGAAAGATGATCTTTCCCTTTTCCAGGATCAGAATGGGATCGATCAGATTGACCATGTCCCGGACCTGATGCGTGGAGATGATTACAATGCGCTCATCGAGCATGGCCTCTGTGATCAGCTTGCGAAACTGGGATTTGGACGGAATGTCCAGGCCATTGGTGGGTTCATCCAGAATGACGATGCGTGCGTTGGAGGCAAGCGCAAAACTGAGCATCACCTTTTTCTTCTGTCCGAAGGAGAGCTTTTCAAGCTTTAGGTTGCCTTCCAGACCAAATTCAGTGATCAGACTGAAAAACTGGTCAAAGTCAAAGTTGGGATAGAATGGGGCATAGGTGTACAGGTAGGCGATGATGGACAAGTCCGGTATGTAGGGCTCTTCCTGCACAAAATAGATATCGGAAAGCATTTCCGGATGCCGCTCAGATGCATCGTAACCCAGGACATCCACCTCTCCGGAAACCGGAAAGAGCAGTCCGTTGATCAATCGGAGCAGAGTGGTTTTACCTGCACCATTTTTTCCCAGCAGCCCGTATATGTTGCCGGCTGTTAGCTTTAGGTCCAGGTCTTGAAAAAGCGGTTTGCTTTTTCCGTAGTTGAAACTGAGATTTTTAATGTTTATCATTTTTCTATCGTTTTAGTGTATTACATAACTAATACACCACAAAGATATATGGGTAGTTTTGATCCTTGCAAGTTTTTTTGAAAAAAATATTTACATTTTTATTTTTGTAAAGTATAAGTGACAGAAAAGCAAGGTCATAGGGTAGTGATTTTTTTATCTTTTTGTGATGATTAACCTGAATCCGGAGTGCTGAAAACCTTCAGAAACGACGGGTCGCGGTGATTAGACCTATGGGCTTTACTTTCAAGACCTGGATGTAAGAGGGATTAATACCGGTAAAAGGACAGATAATTATAGTTTATTATTAGGGAACTTCTCTTGTGGTCATTCTCCCGGAATGACTCCATGAGCTCTCTTTTTCACCCCAATGAGGTATTATTCTGCCGGCAGCTCATTCATTAAATGCGTAGCATGTAAATAGGAGGGAGGCCGATGGTCTTTTTGAAAATCGATTGGTTTTGTTGGAACCGGCTTATACCTGACCCTCGTGGTCCATTTCCGGGCTTATCCCTGGCCGCGGTTCATGGTGGCACTTTGATGATGTATGGATTCGATGTGTATGGCTTCTATCAGGGAAAATATAAATTCTTCGCTTAGGGCATGGCTGGGTGCCTGGTTAATCATTTTTTCGACAATCTCGTTCCAGCGTGCCGGCTGGAAGATGGAAATGCCTTCCTGATTCTTTTCAAGACCAATTTCCTCCACCAGCTTCATCCTGTCTGACAGGATCCTCAATAGCTCCCTGTCCAGCTGATCGATCTTCTCCCTGATTTGTAAAATGGCTTCATTGAATCGAGTATTGTCTGAATAAGGGCTGCGGACGATCAGTTTGGAGAGTATTTCTTTTTTTAAGAATTCGGGATTCACCTGTTGGTCTGCATCGCTCATCGCTACTTCAG
>CAYXKO010000550.1:0-1895 GCA_964465435.1 uncultured Saprospiraceae bacterium
CTGTACCGGTAGACCTTGAGGCGGCTGTGCGCTGGAAGGGAATGTTGTTTTCCTGAGCAGCTTTGACCAGGATCTCCTGTAATTTGTTGTGGACTGCAGGTGCATAGCAAATTACGGGTCCCAGACCACATTTTACGCTTCCCTGTTCCTTGGTTTTAACCATGGGTGTGTGCGTGTCATGGGTCACGTCAGTCACAAGGGCCACGTTGGGTTTGATGGTGTGTGCAATCATTTCAGCCCCTCTGAGGCCGATCTCTTCCTGTACGGAATTGACGACATACAATGTGAAAGGGAGCTTGTGCTCTTTTTCCTTAATGAGTCTTGCGACTTCCGCGATGCAAAATCCTCCCATCCGGTTGTCCAGTGCCCGGCCCACAAAATAGCGGTCATTCAGTTTCATGAGCTCGTCCTCGTAAGTGATGACACATCCCACGTGAATTCCCATTCTTTCCACTTCTTCCTTGTCTCTTGCGCCAATATCGATGAAAATATTTTCTATGGTGGCAGTCAGATTGGTATCATTGCCCTTGCGCATATGGATGGCCGGCCATCCGAAAATACCTTTGACGATTCCCTTGGGCGTATGTATGTTGACTCTTTTGGAGGGAGCGATTGATTGGTCTGTGCCTCCATTGCGGATTACATAGATGTAACCGTCATCCGTTATGTAATTTACCATCCAGGAGATCTCATCGGAATGTCCCTCAATGACCACTTTGAAATCCTGGCCCGGGTTGATCACTGCATAGAGTGTACCGTAATGATCCAGGTGCCATTCATCGACATAGGGCTTGATATATTCGAGCCAAATCTTCTGTCCTTCGGCCTCATGTCCGGTCGGGGAAGGATTGTTCAAATAACGAAACAGGAATTCCTCTGATTTTTTGTTAATGATCTGCATTACTTGATTATTGGGATTGGGAAATGAAGAGATCGGACCATTTTTTTGGATCCTGATTCCACGATTTTAGGTTTTCGTATTCCTCGGAAGAAATGTATCCGGAATCAAGAGCGCGCAGCAACAGGGTCTCGAAGTTGGTCAGCGTGCGCAACTCTACGTTCATTTTTTTAAAGTTCTCAACAGCAACGGGGAAGCCATATTGAAAAAGGGCAAGCACGCCCATCACCTGGGCTCCGGTCTCGGAAATTGCTTTCACCGCTTCGAGGGAACTCCCGCCGGTGGAAATAAGGTCTTCGACAACCAATACGCGGGGTTCTTCGGGCAAGCGACCCTCGATCAGGTTGTTGAGGCCATGATCCTTGGGCTTGTTCCGAACGTAGAGGAAAGGCAATTCGAGATGGTCTGCCAGCATTGCGCCCCATGGGATTCCGGCCGTGGCGACTCCTGCTATACAATTGACGCCCTCAAAGACGTGAGCCTCCCTGCACAGGCCTTTGACCACGATCTTTCTGACCTCCGGATAGGACAGGATCAGGCGGTTGTCGCAATAAATAGGAGATTTCATGCCGGAAGCCCAGGTAAAAGGTTTTTGAGCATTTAACTTTATTGCGTTTATTTGCAGCAATCTGTTGGCAATGTTTCCGGCTAGATTCATACCTGTCTATGTCTAAAGCAGACCAAAAGTACGAAATATATATCAACAAGAGGCTCCTGATTCTCATTGCTGAGCACCATCTTGCTGAATTTCAGATGGATAGTAATACTTTGGTCATGCCCTATCTGGGTGTAAAGAAAAACCTTTTCCAGTACATGGACCTACTGGAAAAATCGGGTAGGTTTAATTCGGTGGTATTGTTTTGTAAGGACGTAGGCGCCCTGTTTTCTGATTTCATGTCTCTGCTGATCTCCTTTCCTGCCGGAGGAGGGATCATAAGAAACCCGGAAGGGAAGATACTGATGATCTTCAGGCGGGAGATTTGGGATCTGCCCAAGG
>CAYXKO010000551.1:0-1893 GCA_964465435.1 uncultured Saprospiraceae bacterium
TTAAAATTAGTGATTTGTCTAGTTTTAACCAGTCCGGATTTTAGGGGGACTTACACCTCCCCTTAGACCTGAATCTCTGGATTCTGCGGATCATGGTCAATCAGGTAGTCAGGAGGAATCTGCAGCGATTGACTATGACGCCGTCCAGTTCAATTCGTAACCACGTTACCGGTGGTTTCTGCCAAAGAGTTTGTCAAGTGGGGAAACCAGACCATTGCGTTTTCCTTGTAATAAATGCAGGTAAATCATGGTGGTCTCCAGCTTGCTATGCCCCAGTAGTGTTTTTATGGTGTGGAGGTCATGTCCCATGTCCAGCGCATGTGTGGCGTAGCTGTGGCGCAGTGTATGTCCCGTAAAACCAGCTCCGGCAAACCCGGCTTTTGCCATTGCAGCCCTGACGATATCCTGAATGGTGCGCTGATGCAAGGGTAGGCCGGGTGTCAATGGGTTCTCAAACATGTAGCATTGTGGCCTCGACTGGTAATAGTATTCTTCCATGGCCTTAAGGGCGAATGTTGGAAGTAATACATAGCGATCCTTATGTCCTTTCCCCTGACGAACCAGGATTTGCTTATTGTCCCGTTCAATGTCCGACATTTTTAATCGCATAACCTCGCCCGTTCGCATGCCGCTGCCATACATGAGCGCAAGGATCGCCCTTTGACGGGGGTCTGTACAAACTGAAAACAAGACGCGCACCTGTGCCTGGGTCATCACGAGGGGAAGCCGGAATTCACTTCTCGGGTATAGGGTAGAGGGCAGGACAAATTCCTTTTTGATCACATGCCGAAAGAAGAACGCGCAACTATGCGCCACTGCCCGACACTTTGGTCTGCCCACTTCATGTTCCCTCCGTATAAAGAGGATATAATCCATGATGTGCTGCTGTTCGATTTCTTCAACAGTTAGTTGGTAATAGAAATGAAAAAGCAATTTCATTTCCGCCCTATAGCTCCTGAAGGTTCCCCTGCCGTAATTTCCAACGATCAGTGCCTGGTATAGCTGGTCGAGCCAATACAGGTGGTTATAACTCAGAGGATTCCTGTGTAATTGATTTTTTTTGCCATGTTATTTTTTTTGTGAATTCTAAATGTACTCGGTTGTTCGCTATTATGATGCATGCGTGGTGTTATCGGTACAGGTTTTCTGGCGAGTGGATTACACTATTGTTTTTCCGGACCAACCTAACTAAATCGGTTTTTACCTTTGCAGTGTCATGAAGAAGACGGTTAGATATTGCAGAATCATTGGTCTTAAGCATGATTTGCCAGCTGGCTTGTCTGTGTTTCTGGTGGCCCTGCCCTTGTGTTTGGGCATTGCGCTCGCCTCAGGAGCCCCGCTCTACGCAGGTTTGGTGTCTGGAATTGTGGGCGGAATGGTCGTGTCGTTGATCAGTGCTTCCCCACTCGCTGTTTCGGGTCCTGCTGCCGGATTATCCTCCGTGGTCGCGGCTTCAATACTTTCTCACGGTGACTACAGTATCTTCTTGCTTTCTGTGGTCATTGCAGGTTGTTTTCAATTTGTGCTGGGTTTGTTGAAATTGGGCGTGATTGCCAACTACTTCCCTTCTGCCGTGATTAAAGGTATGCTGGCTGCCATTGGTATTCTCCTGATCTCAAAGCAAATTCCTCTTGCACTAGGATATAATCAACCCGATTTTTGGAACAGTGGTTTCATCTCTCTCGTTACTTCAGATCATCTGTCTGGCAAGTTGTTCAATCTCAGTCAGCACCTGACCCCTGGAGCCATGATCATTTCGACTTGCTCTATTGTCCTGTTGATCCTCTTCCAACTCCCCCGCTTGAACAGAGTAAAAGCGGTTCCTGCTCCGTTGCTTGTTGTAGCCCTGGGCATTTTGCTCAATACCCTGTTCAGGTTCTGGCTGCCACACTT
>CAYXKO010000552.1:0-1888 GCA_964465435.1 uncultured Saprospiraceae bacterium
ATGGGTTTTAAGAAAAAAGGGGAATTTTCATTACTTTTGTATAATCAAACAAAGCGATGAGTATCGGATCGCAAAAGTAGTTAATTTAAAATAGCTGCATGAAATGAGGTCTGAAAAATATGTTTACAATCCTCAAACTCTTCAGTTTGAGAAAGTAAAACTTACCAAAAAGTCCATTTTTCTCAAAGTTTTTACTTTTGTTTCAGCCGTGGTTGTGGCTTCATTTTGCTTTTATTTTCTCACCTCCGAATACTTCCCCTCTCCCCGTGAAAAAGCCCTTAGAAAGGAGCTTACTCAAATGGAATACCAGTTCATGCTTCTGAAAAGCCAGACCGAGAGGGCTCAGAAGGTACTGAACAACATACAAAGCCGCGATGCCAGGGTGTACCGGATCATGTTTGGCATGGACCCGATCAATTCCAGCGAATGGAATGGTGGTGTAGGCGGACATGACCCATATCAATGGACCAGCCAACTGAGATTGTCGGGCAATACCCTAAAAGACGTGTACTCTGAAGTGGACAAGCTGGAACGGCAGCTTTATCTCCAATCCACTTCGCTGGATGAACTGGAGAAAAAAGCAAAGGCCCGCGAAGAAGAACTGGCGTCCATACCCAGTGTAAAACCCGTGCGCCTGGACCACCTGCAAAGAGACGTGCAGCATCTTTCCGGATATGGCATCCGGCTTCATCCCCTGCACAAGGTCAACAAAATGCATCACGGCATTGATTTTACGGCTCCGGAAGGTACTTCCATTCAGGCCACAGGCGATGGAAGGGTTGTTGTTGTTGAAAACAAGAAATCCGGTTACGGTCGCTCTGTGACCATCGATCACGGTTATGGTTTTAAGACCCTATATGCTCACATGGCTCAGATCAAGGTGAGAAAAGGACAAAAGGTAAAAAAGGGCGAAGTGATCGGCACCATAGGCAACTCAGGCACCTCCACCGGGCCTCATTGCCATTACGAAGTGCACCTCTACGGCAAGCCCGTCAACCCGATCCACTACTGCATGGATGGGTTGAGTCCTCAGGAATATCAGGAAATGGTTGAAAAGGCCGAAATGGCTAACCAGTCCTTTGATTAATTTTTTCTGCTCTGAATTCATCGTTCATTCAAAAGGCCTACTGATTATAACAAGCGGTCAGTTTCCAATCATCTGATCTTGTATTGCATGCAGGACAGATATCCAGCTTAGATGTAATAATCTATAGTCTGAATCAATTCGTATATTTTATGATGTCCTGAATACGGCCTGATTCGGTCATAAAATCATTGTTACATGTTGACCCGATCATTTTATGGATTAATAAATTCCAACCGAACAGAACATTAAGATTTCAATTAATCTAAACTGAGGTGTATTTCAAATCCGGGAAACCAAAAACAGACGGCAGTGCCTGAAGACTGATTCCATGGACAGTTTATTTTCCGGCAAATCTTTATTATAAAGTGAATGCCCCCGTACAAACAAGTATACAGGTGATCTGAATTAACCTGAAGCGAAGTACTAGCGGATGATCTGGAACCGGCTGGTTAGAATTTGATCGTCCCTCATGAGTTTAAGCAGATAAGTGCCTGCAGGAAAGTGCCTCAGGTCAATTCTGCGATCAGAATCCACATTGACCCTGAATTCACAGGCATGGACGTCGACAACGCTGAATTCTTTCCAAACTTCTGAAGAAGAGCCGATCACTAAATAATCTGAAACGGGATTGGGGAAAATCTGAATATTGTTTAATGCAGCATCGGATGAGCCTGAGGTCATTCTCATGTCAAACATCCAAAGATCTTTGACATCTCCGGCATCCGGAGTGCCACTGGTAAAATAAACCTTGTCCTCGATCACAAAAGATCCGGGAGCCCAGCGTCCCGTACCGGGATGCGG
>CAYXKO010000553.1:0-1885 GCA_964465435.1 uncultured Saprospiraceae bacterium
CTTCTGAGCATTCTTCCAAATCCCCAAGAAGGAAAAGGTGGTTTAAGAAAAAGACCAATAAGTCTTCCGAAAATATCCACGGATAAAATTTACACCACTAGCCTGGCTGGTGCATAGGATGATATTCATTTGCTCATTCAGGCTTTTCGGGGTGACGGACAGGGATCATCCCCTGAAATAGAAATTGATCGTAAGATTCAGCCGTGAGCAATGCGGTTTACCTCTGCTCTCAGATTTTCAAAATTTTGCCTGGCCATCGGGACAAGCGGTAACCTCAGTTCGTTTTTGCAAAGGCCCAACAGATGACAAGCGGCCTTGATTCCGGCCGGATTCCCGTCGATGTAAAGCCATTTGTGCAGGTCAAACAAAAGATTGTTGAGTTTTTGGGCATTGCCGAAATCTCCCTTGAGTGCATACCGCATCATTTGGGAAAATTCCGAAGGATAGGCATTGGCAATGACCGAGATCACTCCATCGCCGCCAATGCCCGAAAGCGCCAGGGCGAGCGGGTCATCTCCTGAAAGCACCAAAAAATGTGGGGGTCTGTCCTTGATTATTTTGTTTGCCTGAGACAGATCTCCTGAAGCTTCCTTGACAGCTGCAAACTTATCTGAAGCGTGAGCCAGTCTCAGACAGGTTTCTGCCGAAATGTTGGAAGACGTACGTCCCGGTACATTGTAAATGATGATGGGCAGTGGGCTGACCTTTTCCAATTCCATATAATGGCGGAATATTCCTTCCTGGGAGGGCTTGTTGTACGCCGGGCTGCTGGACAGGATGGAGTGTATGCCATTCGTGTCGAGCATTTCCATTTCCCTTGCCACTTCGCGGGTGTTGTTGCCCCCAATGCCGGCAACCACCAGGGCTCTGCCCGCATTCTTTTCCACGGTAAATCTCAGAACTTCTTTCTTCTCTTCTTCTGAAAGTGTGACCGATTCACCGGTCGTGCCAAGACTGACCAGGGTCTCAACGCCTCCTTTGATGCAGTGCTCGATCAGATTCCCCAGGGCTTCAAAATCTATAGAATGGTCTTCCTTAAAGGGAGTGATCAATGCGACGCCCGTTCCTCTCAATGCTTTGTAGTCTTTCATGATTCCTTTACATCTGGTTCGCTGACAGGCTCTTGCTCGATAAATTTTCCCATTTTCACGTACTTCTCGATGCGGTTCTTCAACAGCGTGTCTGTGTCCTGGCTGGTGAGTTCTTCCAGACTGGATTTGATATGCTTTTTGAGAATCTTTGCCATTTGTTCCGGATCTGAATGAGCGCCACCCACGGGTTCCTTGACGATGCCGTCTATCAATCCGAAGGAAGCCATGTGGTCCGGGGTCAGTTTTAAGGCTTCTGCAGCCTTTTCCTTGAATTCCCAGCTTCTCCAGAGTATGGAGGAGCATGACTCAGGCGAGATCACGGAATACCAGGTATTTTCCAACATAAAGACCCTGTCGCCAACGCCTATGCCCAGGGCTCCCCCCGAAGCTCCTTCCCCGATTACATAGCATAAAATTGGCGTCCTGAGCTGTGCCATTTCGAAGAGGTTTCTTGCAATGGCCTCTGCCTGTCCTCTTTCTTCGGCCTCAATTCCCGGATAGGCTCCCGGAGTATCGATAAAGGTCAGAACAGGGAAGTTGAACTTTTCAGCCATTTTCATCAGCCTGAGGGCTTTGCGGTAACCTTCGGGGTTGGCCATGCCAAAATTCCTGTAGCTGCGCTGTTTGGTGGTGGTGCCTTTTTGGTGGCCAATGATCACATAAGTCTGATTATCAATGATCCCAAGTCCGCCAACTATGGCTTTGTCGTCCTTGATCTGGCGATCGCCATGCAATTCGACAAATTTTTTGCAGATCTGGGATATGTAATATAAGGTGTAGGGTCTTTCGGGATG
>CAYXKO010000554.1:0-1883 GCA_964465435.1 uncultured Saprospiraceae bacterium
AGGCCCTCCCTCTCCACCGTGAGTTGGCCATGGGCCGGGTTGGGGTAAAGGGTTAACAGTTCCTCCTGCTCTTGAAGCACACCGGGCAAGCCCATGGGCCAGCAGTTCACCGTGGTGTCTTTGCCGAGGGCGTAGTTGGGCATGCAGGGGGGGTGAGTTGCACCAGTTTTTGGAAAATGCAAACAACGGGCACAAAAATTGCATGCTGCCCCTTTTGCATTTGGATTATTAATAACACTCATCTCTGCTGATGTGCCATTCCAATTGCCAATGTATATTTTTGAATCAACTCCCCTATAAAGGTTACCATAACCCATAAACATTTGCTCACTGGTATCCAAGTTCACAACATGGTACCATTGAGTCAGCGTGTCTGAATCCAGGAGATCCAGTTGAAAAATGTTCCAATACTTACTCAAATATAGAAAGCGCCCGTCAGGGGAAAAGCATACACCGGATGGTTCAGTATCAGGAGTAGGGTTGCTTGGCGCACGGGCACTGTCTGGAATTTTATAAGTTCTTGGATTCGTCATGGCGCCGCTGCACCTATCAAAATCACAAAGAAATATCTCATCACTGCCCTGCACCACACTCGTATAGCGCGTTCCGTCAACATCAATATCTATTTGCCCAGAAAGGTCGTTCATATTCATGCCAGGGATATTAAATGATTGAACACCCATATCGTAAACACTGTCTTGCGTAAAGACAAACTTATGTATAATATTGCTCCCTCGATAGGGTTTCAGCAACCACCAATTCATGCCATCCGCATGGCGACAAGCCATCATTTGCGGCCTTCCTATGTATTGCCCTTGAATTAATGGAATCGCCTTTTTGGTTACCGCACCATTAGGAATAATAGTAAGATCAATTTTATGGTAAAGTAATAAATCAAAATGGCCCCAACCACCAAGCCCCCAACTATTTTGATATTCTTGATCACTAACTGTTGGAGTGATGCAATAATAAATTCCTTGTGGAAAGGGCAGGATAATGGAGGTTTGCGTATAGATCGAAAAACCATTGTACCTATTATAAATCTTTTCAGGAACCAAACTATCACCGTTCAGCAAGTGCAACCCATTAGAATCATAAATTTGGTAACCATTACAAATTAGTTGCAACCTAGAATTAGCATTTGAAATGCAAGAACTACCCTTTGAAAAATAGTAATTGTAGTTTGAATCAAAAATCTTTACTGTCGGAGTCGGATTAAACGAGACAACAAATGATTTGCCAGCACCTGTGATCCAATTTTCATTAAAAGCCTTCTGCGCAGGCATGAACTTGCTTACACATATAAGAAAAAGCAGGGCGATAGGCATCATAGTTGCTGAATTGAAAATTTACCGTAATAAGCTCCTTCACCACTCCCAATCTTGTAGGAATAAATACCCGGTGACAATTGATAAACCTCAATATTAACATGACCATTGACAAAATTAAGCTTCTCTTTGAAGACCTGCCGACCGGTAACATCGAAAATGGTGAAAATTCGTGAGCCGGATTCGCCGTCATTTAAATTTATGTGGAACAAGCCACCACTTGGATTAGGGTATAATAACAGAGTCCCCTCGCCGGCCGTAACTTCATCTAGTCCGGAAGCCTGGGAATGAAGAAATTCCAAAATGTTCTGATAGGGATTTGCTTCACCCTTATTCGCCAAATTGCAATCGTCAAAATCGTGATAATTCAAACCCGGTTCATAAAAGGCATGAATGGTTCTGGCCTTGTACACAGCCTGTCCATCAACCATGGGGCAACTTTTAGCCAATGCCACCAATTGCTGTCCCCGCAGATTCTCGTTGACATGCACGCCAATTTTTCTGTGATCATTCTGCGGACTCTGCCGCCATTTTACTCTCTTCTGTCTCCCTCCC
>CAYXKO010000555.1:0-1879 GCA_964465435.1 uncultured Saprospiraceae bacterium
CAGCAACACGATCCTCTCCATGCCACAAATCGCGCGATGCAAACCCGATCGACCGCATCAGAATTTTTCTGAAACGGAATTGTCATGAAATAAGAAATCATGAGGCAGGCAATAGAACCTGATTTTTGATTTCAACAGGCCGGGGTTTAAACCCCGGCCTGGTCAGAACCCATAAACGAATCCATCCGGCTCAGCAACACGATCCTCTCCATGCCACAAATCGCGCGATGCAAACCCGATCGACCGAATCAGAATTTTTCTGAAACGGGATTGTCATGAAATAAGAAACCATGAGGCAGGCAATAGAACCTGATTTTTGATTTCAACAGGCCGGGGTTAAAACCCCGGCCTGTGGTTATCTTATGGCAATTTCAAGGTAAAAAAAAAGGCCGTACATCATGAGTTTGTACGACCTCTTCATTTACTGATTTTGGAATTGTATCTTTATTCAGGCCTGCAATCCTGCAATACCCGGATTGATTCTGCAATATAAATATCTTTTTTGATGCTCTTGAGGAAATCCTCATTTCTTCCGATGCGGGATGAGTCGGACTGGATGTAGCTCAGATCGGTCCGGAGGTTGCCCACCAGCATGGCATCGATGGGCTTCATATTTTCTTCGTCGGACTTCTTGGCCTCCTTTTTACGGTAGTCCATTTCCGCCTTGAAGGCAGTGTAGTTGAGCGGATACTTCGATTTGTCGCGAAGCTCTTTCATCTTCTTTGCCTGCTGATCGGCAAGGCTGAAATCAGCCTGGGATTTGATGCGCTCCTGGCTCCTTCTTTTGACCTCTTCCAGGTTGCCAACGCGGTACACATCCTGCTTCAGGTCCAGGCTCTTGATCTCGTCAAAAGGCATGGGATTGTCGTATTCTTTTTCGCCCGTCTCTATGTAGGTATACAGATCCGGCAATACGATATCCGGCTCAACACCCTTCAATTGCACCGAACCGCCATTGACGCGATAGTATTTCTGTATGGTCACCTTCATCTCACCCAATGGCTTGTACTGATCATTGCCCGGTATGCGATCGAGGTTTACAAATCTTTGCACGGTACCCTTTCCAAAAGTCGATCCATCCCCGATGATTACTGCGCGCTTGTAATCCTGAAGACATGCGGCCAGGATCTCTGAGGCAGAGGCTGAATTTTTGTTGACCAGCACAACCACCGGTCCGGTAAAATCGACACCCGGATCCGTATCCTGATAAGGGCTGACCCGGTCGCGGTCTCTCACCTGGACCACAGGACCCTTTTCAAAAAACAAGCCCGCCATTTCCACCACTTCCTGGAGGGACCCGCCGCCGTTGTTGCGCAGGTCAAAAATCAGGCTCTTGGCTCCTTCGGAGGTGAGCTTGCGCAATTCTTTCTGGACATCCCGGGCACAGCTGGCACCATTGGGATTTTCAAAGTCAGCATAAAACCTCGGCAGACGGATATAGCCCACAGAGCGGTCCAAACTGTCCAGGGACAGAATGGCCGAGCGGGCAAAACCTTCGTCCATGATCACCTCGTCGCGCTCGATGGTGATCTCCTTGATCACGCCGTCCGTCTTTTTAACCTTAAGGGTGACGCGGGTACCTTTTTTGCCGCGGATCATCTTGACGACTTCGTCTATGAACATGCCCTTGATGTCGACCATGTCCTGGCCTTCCTGCTGCACGCCCTGGATGATGTCATTGGCCTCCAGCTCCTTTTGCTTCCAGGCCGGTCCGCCCGGTACGATGGAAGAGACCTTGGTGTATTCCTTATCGGTTTGAAGGCGGGCGCCGATTCCCTCCAGCTTTCCGGACATGTTGATGTTGAAATCTTCCTTGTCCTTGGGGTTGAGAAAATCCGTGTGCGGATCGTAAATGTGGATCAGCGTATTGACAAACACC
>CAYXKO010000556.1:0-1877 GCA_964465435.1 uncultured Saprospiraceae bacterium
TTCATTTGCTGGCCGAGGACTGCCCTGGCTACCCGGATGGCCATCAGTATTTCGTATTCGGAATGCAGTTCGTCGGGATGTGAAAGGTGCAAAGCCACTCCCGACACCTCAGTCTTGTGTTCGGGTCCGACCACCTTGAGCGCTACGGGGACTCCGATCTCCTCTGCTGCCATCAGGACAGATTCCGGACTGCGGCAAATCCTGAAAGCCGCCATGCTTATGCCAGCTGCTGTCAGGAGCTCGCGCGTCGTCTGAGGATCCAGATAGCCATCGGATGCCTGACTGATCAGGGAGCGGATGGTCGCCGATTCCATGGGGGCCAGATGGGTCATGCCAAAAGTGGGCAGGGGCCTGAAATAAACATGGGGCAAAGCCTGGCCCAATACCACCTCATCCGGAAAATTGACATGGCCGAAGGACATAAATTCCTCGATCTCGGACTGTGCGTTGACCAGGGAGGGCAATACGGCGTAGATGGGTTTGCGGGATACCATCATTTTGCGATGGATGACCTGGTAGACATCCCGGACGCTGCTGAACAAGCCCGGGCTGCCGAAGACCACGATCATGGAATCGATTCCGGGATACACATCGCAAAAATCAATGATCTCAGAAAGCTGATCCGCCGTACCGGTGGCGAGAAAATCGATGGGATTGGCCACGGAAGAACCCGGATGCAATTTGGACGCCAGGTCTTTTGAAAATTCCGGGGGAATGGAGGGTACGCTCATGCCACCGGATGTCAGGGCGTCTGTCAGCAATACGGCCGATCCACCCGCATGGGTGATGATGGCCACGCGATCTCCATCCGGCAATTTGCTTTGAAACACACAGGCGACCGTGATCAGTTCGTCCCGGCTGCTGCAATATACGATGCCGGCTTTCCGGAACAGCGCACGGACCACACGGTCTGAGGATGCAAGTGCTCCGGTATGGGAGCTTGCCGCGCGGCTGCCTGCTTCCGAGTAACCCGACTTGATGGCCGCGATGCGGCAACCCTTGCGAACCAGAGAGGATGCGTGCTTGAGCAGCTTGAAGGGGTTCCGGATGTCCTCCATGTACAGGAGTTTGACGCGAGGGCTGTTTTCATCAAAATGCTCATCGAGGTATTCGAGGATCTCCTCAGGTCCGGTCTGGGCTGAGTTGCCCACGGAGTATATATTGGAAAACCGAAGTCCGGTGGAGATGGCGGCCTCCATGATGAAAACCGCGGTCGCACCCGAGCTCGAGATCAGTTCGCATCCCTGGGGATCGTACTCGGGTACCGGCGTCGTGAATACGGCTTTGTAATCCCGGTGGATGATGCCGATGCAGTTGGGGCCGATCAGGCAGCCGCCCGCCTCCCGGATCATGCTTACCATTTCTGCTTCCAGGTTTTTTCCCTCGCCCCTGGATTCCCCAAAGCCTGCCGAAAACACGATAAAATTAAGTGTTCCTTTTTCGATCAACTGACGTACCGCATCCAGGCATCCGGGCGCCGGAATGGACAGGATGGCGAGGTCTGCACGTGGGGCTGATCCGATGTCGGGATAATATTCAGCCCCCGGAATGTCCAGCATGTTTTTGTTGATGGCGTACAACCTGCCCGCGTATCCGTTTTGAAGCAGATTCCAGATCACCTTTCCTCCGGGCTTGGAAGTATTTTCAGAGGCGCCGATGACCGCAATGCTGGCAGGATGAAACAAGCTGTGTTGGATCATAGCTGCTCGAAGCGTGCCTGAAAGAAGCGGAGGTATTTGGGTTCGTAGACCATTTTCAACCCGCGTATTTTTTTTCTGCGCTCATACACCAGCGCGGCTGATTCCGCGACCACGTCCATGTGTGCCTGGGTATAGACCCTTCTGGGAATGGTGAAGCGCACCAGCTCCAGTTTGGGG
>CAYXKO010000557.1:0-1856 GCA_964465435.1 uncultured Saprospiraceae bacterium
GAACACATTGGCCAGGATGTCTCTCACAGCCCTGTTGAGTTCGTATCTCGACACCTTGACCGGCAGATTGAGGTTGCTGGCGGGAATCAGGTTAATGTTCATTTTAGCGGGTTCCTGCGCGGGGCTCAGCTTTTTGGAGCAGGCATCGGTCAGGAGCAATAAAATGAAAATGATCAGCGTCGGAAAAATGTTCCGCAGCGCATGGAAAATTCGGTTTTCGCAGGATCTGATATTCATTCCAGGGTCAGGGAAGCGGGACTGTAGTTGACCGATTTGAGGACCTTGCCGTCTTCGCAGCGGTACACGAGGTATTTGTCCCCTTTTTGCCTGATCTCAGACGGGGTGTTTTTTTCTTTGAGATACTTTTCCATGGTGGCAAGCGCCTCATCGTGGCTGTCGCAGGCCTTGCTCATGTTGGAGCGCTGCACCTCGTCAAAAAGAGCCTTGAATTTTGCGCCGAGGCCAAATTCGAGGATGGCTCCGGAAAGGACGTACTGCAGATCGCAAAATGCATCTGCCACTTCCGTGATATCGCGGTCTGCAATCGCCTGGCGAAGCTCCTTGAGCTCCTCCTCCAAGAGGGACAGGCGCAAGGCGCAGCGTTCCGCAGATGGAATTTGCGGCTGGTCGAGAATGGGCATGTCAAACAAGTCGTGAAATTCCGCCACCCCGTTGAGCGCTTCCGGTTCCTCAAATCTTTTCATGGACATATGATGGTAATTTATATGCAAAGCTAAGGAACCGGAGTCAAATGGGTCTTCTGAAGGGGACATTATTCCGGAGCAAAGCCGGGATTGGCCGGACCAACCGCTGGGCAAATCTCAGGCAAGACAATTATATTATGATTTTATTTTATATGTATATATTAGAAAACAAATTTGATATGTATGAATTAATCTTAACTTAATATTCCGGAAACATTCCCTTTACATAGATTTCTCCTTTCGTTAATATGACTTACTTGTATACAGGTGTGATGCCGCGGTACCTTTGCATAAATTTTGAAAAATGTTGAAGTATAGTATTTTATTTGTAAATTTTATTCTGAGCCTCGCGCTTTCGGGGCAAGGAGTGATTTTATCCGGCACCCTGTTTGACAAGACCACCCGGGAGCCCATCATCGGCGCAACCGCAATGTTAGAGGGGAGCGGAACCGGCACCACGACGGATTTTGACGGAAATTTTAAATTGACTGCTCCCAAGTCCGGGGCTGTAAAACTGGTGATCAGCTACGTCGGCTATAAGAAGCTGGTCATGGACCTGACCTTGACGGAAGGGGAGAACCAGTTGCCCGCCATACAGCTGGAGGAAGAATCCACGGTATTGGAGGATGTGGTGGTCGTGGGCAAGGTCAACAGGCAGAATGCCTCTGCCTTGGTGATGTTGCAGCAGAAATCTCCTTCCATGGTAAGCGGTATTTCCAATGAGGACATTAAGCGCAGTCCGGACCGTAGCACCAGCGATGTGCTCAAGCGGGTGAGCGGTGCATCCATTCAGGAAAATAAGTTTGTCATCATAAGAGGTCTGGCGGATCGCTACAACAATGCCATGATGAATGCCAGCATCCTGCCCAGTACCGAGCCGGACAGAAGGTCTTTTAATTTTGACCTCTTTCCTTCCAGTGTGTTGACCAACCTCGTAATCTACAAAACGGCCACTCCGGACCTTCCCGGTGAATTTGCAGGGGGCATCGTGCAGGTCAACACCCGGGAAGTTTCAGAAAATGCCTTTGCTGAATTTTCCATTGGATCGGGATACAACAATCAATCAACTTTCCGGGATTATAGTTTTTACAAGGGGTCCTCTACGGACTGGTTGGGTTACGACAGCGGCAGCAGATCCTTGCCGGGAGGAGT
>CAYXKO010000558.1:0-1852 GCA_964465435.1 uncultured Saprospiraceae bacterium
CTCTTTGATGCAAGAGGCCAAAAATGGCCACTCATGGTATCCGGAACCATTACCGATGCCAGCGGACGGACACTCAGCGGCCAGACCGTAGAAGCGTTTTATATTTCCATGAGCCACATGGACCTGTTTTCCATCGGACTCAACTGCGCCCTGGGCGCAAAGGAAATGAAGCCCTATCTGGAAGACCTGGCCCGGATATCCGGCACCCGAATCAGCGCCTATCCCAATGCTGGATTACCCAATGAACTGGGCGCCTATGACCAGGACCCGGAGGAAATGAAAAACTACATCCGAAATTTTGCGGAAGAAAATCTGGTCAACATCATCGGAGGCTGCTGCGGTACAACGCCCGACCACATCCGGTTGATGGCCGAGGCAGTCAAGGGCATCACCCCGAGGCAAATTCCTCCGAACCCGCAGAAATTCACCATGCTCTCTGGTCTGGAGCCCCTGATATTCCGACCTGAGCTCAACTTTGTCAACATAGGCGAACGCACCAATGTGACCGGTTCAAAAGCTTTTGCCAAACTGATCCTCTCCGGAAAATACGATGAGGCGCTGTCCGTGGCACGCCAGCAAGTAGAAGCCGGAGCCCAGATCATCGATGTAAACATGGACGAGGGACTGCTGGATGGCGAAAAAGCCATGACCGATTTCCTGCACCTGATCTCTTCAGAGCCCGACATCGTCAAGGTGCCGGTCATGATCGATTCCTCCAAGTGGAATGTGCTGGAGGCAGGACTGAAATGCCTGCAGGGAAAGTCTGTGGTGAATTCCATTTCCCTCAAGGAGGGGGAGCAAAGTTTTCTGGAACAAGCCATCAAGGTCAGGAAATACGGAGCCGCGGTGGTGGTGATGGCCTTTGACGAACAGGGTCAGGCGGATACTGTGGACAGAAAGGTGGAGATCTGCACCCGGGCCTACCATTTGCTGATTTCCAAAGCAGGATTCAAACCCGAGGACATCATTTTCGATCCCAACATATTCGCAGTGGCCACAGGGATCGAGGAACACAACGAATATGCGATCCACTATATAGAGGCAACCCGGCTGATCAAAAAGCTCTGTCCGGGTGCAAAGATCAGCGGAGGGGTCAGCAACCTGTCCTTTTCTTTCCGGGGCAACGAAACGGTGCGCCAGGCCATGCACTCAGCCTTCTTGTACCACGCCATCCAGGCAGGCATGGACATGGGTATCGTGAATGCCGGTATGATCGACGTGTACGATGAGATCGACCCCGAACTGCTCAGGCTGGTGGAAGATGTACTGTTCAACCGCAGTGAGGATGCAACGGAAAAACTGACCCACTACGCCGAAAAGATCAAGGGTTCAGGAAAAAAAACAAAAAAGGAGGAAGAGGCATGGAGAAGCGATCCGGTGGAAAAGCGTCTCCGCCATGCACTGGTCAAGGGAATTTCAGAACACGTCCTGGAGGACGCAGAAGAAGCCCGGCAAAAACTTGGCTCTCCCCTGAAAGTGATAGAAGGACCTCTGATGGATGGTATGAATGAGGTGGGCGATCTCTTTGGCGCCGGCAAAATGTTTCTGCCGCAGGTGGTCAAAAGCGCACGCGTCATGAAGCAGGCCGTGGCTTACCTGACGCCCTATATGGAGGCGGAAAGCAAGGGCGAAAACAAGAAGGGTAAAATATTGCTGGCGACGGTCAAAGGGGATGTGCACGACATCGGCAAGAACATCGTCGGAGTTGTGCTTGCCTGCAATTCTTATGAAATACACGACATGGGGGTCATGGTGCCCGCAGACAAGATCCTGGCGAGGGCAGAGGAGATCAAGGCGGACATCATAGGCCTGAGTGGCCTCATCACCCCCTCCCTGGACGAGATGGTCCACG
>CAYXKO010000559.1:0-1850 GCA_964465435.1 uncultured Saprospiraceae bacterium
GTCAAGATTGAAAATGAACTGATCCGCTGGCTCTGCAAGCTGATGGGCTATCCGGAAGGCAGCCTGGGCAACCTGACCAGCGGCGGCTCCATTGCCAACCTGATCGCATTTGTGACAGCCCGCGAGGCCAAGGGCCTGAAGGCGGCCGACTTCGAAAACCAGTGCATCTATCTGACCGCCCAGGTGCACCATTGCGTCCATAAGGCCATCCGGATTTGCGGCATGCAGGAGGCAAAAATCCGCACCGTGGCCATGGATGCCAGATTCAGGATGGACGCCGCAGATCTGGAACTCCAGATAACCAGGGATTTGGATGCAGGACTCAAACCCTTCATGGTCGTGGCCAGCGCCGGCACGACCGATACGGGCGCCGTGGACCCGCTCGACCGCATCGCCGATCTGGCCCGGACCCATGGACTCTGGTTTCATGTGGATGCGGCCTATGGAGGATTCTTCAGGCTGGTGGATCTCGAACTGCCGGAGGGCGGGTATACCCGGGATCTGTTTGCGGGCATCGAACGCTCTGATTCCCTGGCCATTGACCCACACAAGGGAATGTTTCTGTCCTACGGACTGGGTGCAGTCCTGATCAAGGACGTGGCCTCCCAATACCAGGCCCACTACTACAGGGCGGCCTATATGCAGGATACCCTGAGCAATCAGGAGGAATTAAGCCCCTGCGACCTGTCCCCCGAACTGACCAAACACTTTCGCGGACTGCGCATGTGGCTGCCGCTCAGGCTCTATGGCCTGGATGTCTTCAAGGCAGCCTGGGAAGAAAAGATCCTGCTTTGCCGGTATTTTTACCAGGAGATCAAAAAAATGGGCTTCGAGACGGGACCCTATCCGGACTTGTCGGTCTGTATCTACCGGTACCTGCCCCCGCAGGGAGATCCGGATGCATTCAACAAGGCGCTGGTCGAATACGTCGTGAAGGATGGCCGCGTCTTCGTGTCGAGCACCACCATTGAGGGGGTCTTCTGGATCCGCATCGCCATCCTGAGTTTTCGCACCCATCTCCATACGGTGGACCTGTACCTGGAGATATTGAAACAGGGCCTGGACGAACTTCTGAACAAATCCGACGCGCATTAAATCAGCGGATTAAGAAGACTTTCACCACCAATACACAAAAAATCCGTCTCTTTGCAGCAAAGTTTCACATCTGAATTATGCGAATTTCACTGGACTGGCTGAGGCAACACATGGATCTGGAAAAAACACCGGATGAGATCGCGGACATACTGACCTCACTGGGTCTGGAGGCTGAAGGCATCGAAGAGCAGGAGGCTGTACCCGGAGGATTAAAAGGGGTCGTGGTGGGCCATGTGAAAAAGGTATGGCAACACCCCAATGCAGACCGGCTCAGGCTTACCCTCGTCGACGTGGGAGACGGACAGGACAGGCAGATCGTTTGCGGCGCACCCAATGTGGCAGAAGGCCAGAAAGTCCTCGTAGCCCTGGAAGGAGCCAGACTCCATCCCACCGGAGGCGAACCCCTTGTGATCAAAAAGGGAAAGATCAGAGGAGAGGAGTCGCAGGGCATGATCTGCGCGGAAGACGAGCTTGGCATCGGCACCAGCCACGATGGGATCCTCGTCCTGCACGAAACGGCAATACCCGGCACACCTGCTGCTGAATACCTTGGATTGCACTCGGACCATATTTTTGAAATTGGCCTGACCCCCAACCGCTCGGACGCCACCAACCACCTGGGCGTTGCCCGGGACCTGATTGCCTGGCTGAGGGTGAAGGAAGATCCCGCGGCAAAGCTCAAGGAAACGGAGCTTTTCCAACCCGCAAGCCTCCCCGCAACCGACCCGGATTTCAGGATCACCGTGGAGGATACC
>CAYXKO010000560.1:0-1848 GCA_964465435.1 uncultured Saprospiraceae bacterium
ATTTTTTTCGGTGATGATATAACTGGCCTGGTACAAGGTCTCATTGCCGCAATCATCCCGGGCTGAAAAATCCACCACCAGGGTATCACAGGATCGGGACGGAATGCTGTCGTAAAAGGCCTGCACAGAGACCGTACCGCAATTGTCTTTGAGCACCGCACCGCCATTTTGTGCAAGCCATCTCAAGAACTCGCTCCTCGAATGATTCTTGCAATCTATGATGCGATCTGTGGGTTCGGTCACAAAATAAGGTGGCTCCTCGTCGCGCACCGTGATCATCTGCGTATGTGTTTTCTTGTTGCCGCAAAGATCCGTAACCGTCCAGCTGCGGGTGATGATCTGCTCGCAATCGCTAAGTTTCTGGGTCGTTGTTGCAAATTGAACTTTCGGATTGGGATCGCAGTCGTCTGTCACTTCGATCATGGGAGGCCGCGGCACGTCGTTGAGGCAGGAATATTGTTCATCCTGAGGTTCGTCCACGATCACGGGATCTTCCTGATCAGCGGGACATTCAAAGATCACGATGTCGTCCACCAGGGTCCCTGCCCAGTTGTTGCTTCCGGTGCTGCTGAATTCCATGTTTGCGGAAGTGCCCATGGCCATGAATTCATATACCTGCTTAAACCAGGCGGATGCTCCGGAAACGGATACCGTCCAGCTCACATTAAGCCAGGCCCCTCCGGCGATCAGAAGGGTCCCGGTGGAACTGTAACCACTGCCATTCTGGGCGGTCCAGAATTCAATGCGGTAATTGTTGCCGGGGGTCAGTCCGGTGAGCATATAGGATATCCCTCCATATCCCGGTGATCCATGCAGGTCCACAAAGGTGCTTGCGCCGTTGGGGTTTCCATTGCCCAATCCGGCAAACATACCATCCACAAGGTCTATGGTGGCTCTCGTAACGGTCCATCCCCCAAACTGGCTGCCTGACGCATAGGTGTCAAAACCGCCCGGAGGAGGTTGCGGACCATCCTCAAAATTCAGGTTGGGAAAATTCATCGGAGTATATGCACCGCAACAACATCCCCCTCCCAATGCACTGGCCCTGTCTGATAAACTGCCCTTCGCGGGGGAAATGGCACAGTCATTCCTGATTGGTCCCGCCTGCAGCGACAATGCAAGGATGAGCCAAAGAACCGTACTAAAATAACTTTTAACTCCCATCATCTCACCAAGGTAATATCTCCCTGAAATATAATTAATTCTCCATCACCGGAAGTAATTTCAGCCACAAAGGCATATACCCCGGGGTTCAGTGGGCTTCCCCTGAAACTTCCGTCCCAACCGACACCGGGATCGTTGAGCACTGTTTGACCGATTTCAAAGACCAGGGCTCCCCAGCGATCAAAAATCCTGAGTCTCCTGACGCGATAATCATCCGGACCGGTAAAGTAAAACCGGTCATTGACCTGATCCCCGTTGACGCTGATGACATTGGGAGCATAAACATCTCCCTCTTTGGATATGACCACGCGTACCTGATCCAGGGCGCTGCAGCCATTGCTGTCGGTGACCGTCACCACAATGGTGGTGTCGCTCTGGAAAATGGCCCGCGTGGAAACGCAGGCAGGGCAATCGAAGAAGGAGAGGGGACTCCAGCTGATCCGTTCGATTCCGCGGTTGGATGTTGCTGAAAAATCCACCGACTGATTGCGCTTTACCTGGCGGTCTGGGCCGGCATCCACCTGAAGTGCTTCGCGCTCGCCGACCCTCACTGTTTGCTCCTCCGATAAACAGCCAAACTCATCCTCCATCCTTAGCTTGTAGATCCCGGGAGCAAGGGAGGAAGTGAATGCGGGAACAGGAACCCCGTTGATAAAAAATTTAACCCTGCCATTCCCGGATTCC
>CAYXKO010000561.1:0-1843 GCA_964465435.1 uncultured Saprospiraceae bacterium
TGACACCCACCATCTATATCGACCGGGTGGGCTATTCCCGCTTTGATCATGCCAGTATGCAGGATGAGATTTTTGGACCTGTTTTACCCGTGATCACCTATAAGGAAAACGTGGAAGAGGTCCTTCCGGGAATCAAAAAGATCGACAGGCCATTGACTCTTTATATTTTCAGTCACAGAAATTCTTTTCATAAATGGGTTTTGGATCAGGTGCGTTCAGGTGGAGCGACCATAAACAATACTTTGCTGAATTATTGTGAGCCTAATCTTCCATTTGGAGGTGATCACCACAGCGGCCACGGCAGCACCATGGGGTATTTTGGTTTCCGTACCTTCGTGCACGAAAGGGCAGTGGCCAGGCAGGGGCGTTTGTTTAATGCATTGAGCTTCTTTTATCCTCCCTATACCAAATTTAGTCACAGATTGTTGAATTGGACTTCAAAACTATATTCATGATACGGATTTTATTGACCATCCATATTCTTGTTTTTTTAACTGCTTATAACTGCCTTTTTGGGCAGAAAAAGGAAATTACATTGCAAGCTATTTTTGAGCAGAATCAGTTCAGGGCGGAAGATATCGGTGGGTTCCGGTTCATGAAGGATGGGAAGAGGTTTTGTAAAAAAGTGAGAGATAGAATCCTCGCATACAACATTAAGGATGGAGCAGAGACGGCCTTGATATTTGATGCGGCGGTGGATGGCGGGGGGATTCTTAAAGGCAAGGTTGAGGACTATTTTTTTAGTCCTGACGAGTCTAAGGTGCTTTTATTGTCTTCGCGGGAAAAGCAATACAGACATTCCGCTTTTTGGGAATGCCATGTATACGATATGGTGCGGAAAAAGTTAATAAAGATTTTTCCTGACGGGAAAGTTATGTGTCCCACTTTTAGTCCGGACGGTACCAAGGTCGCTTTTGTTTTCAAGAACAATCTGTACTATGTGGAACTCAGTGGTGAAAATCCGGTTCAGATTACCTCCGATGGGTTATGGAATCATGTCATCAATGGCACTTCGGACTGGCTCTATGAAGAAGAATTTGTGCTGACCAGGGCATATGAATGGTCACCTGACAGCAGAAACATATTGTTCCTGCGAACTGATGAGACCCATGTAAAACAGTTTGCGCTGGAATATTACAAGGATGCCTCCTATCCTGAATCGTACCAATACAAGTATCCGAAGGTTGGAGAGGAGAACTCCAGCTTGTCTGTATGGAACTATGATGTTGAAATGCGGAGGTCGGTTCCAATATCCGTTCATTCAGTAATGGATGGCGTAGAGGGCTATCTTCCAAGGATCCAGTGGACACAGGAGAAAGACCTGGCGTGTATCACCTGGCTGAATCGCGACCAAAACCATCTTCGGCTTTACCTTGCGGACATAAAGACCGGGTCGGTGCGTGTGCTTTACGAGGAAAAAACTCCTTATTATATTGAATTGATCGATCAGCTTTATTTCTTAAAGGACAGGTCCTCTTTTTTATGGTTGTCTGAAAAGGATGGAATGGCTTCCTTGTACAGAATTGGAATGGACGGCAAGATTCTATCCCGTGTTTCTCCCGTGGGTATGGAGGTGACCGAAGTATATGGCATCAGCGAGACTGATAAGAGGATTTATTTTCAGGTTGCCACACAAAATGGCGTGGAGAGACAGATCTATTCCTGTGATCTGAAGGGAAACCAGGTGAAACAAATTTCTGCGGGATCAGGCGTGCACGATGCCAAATTCAGCGCGGGTGCATTTTATTTGGTTCATACACATTCCACTGCCAACACCCCTCCGGTGTATGCCATCCGTGATTTGAACGGCCAGCTGATCAGGGTGGTTGAAGACAACAGCGAG
>CAYXKO010000562.1:0-1842 GCA_964465435.1 uncultured Saprospiraceae bacterium
CAACCGCCCCCTGGAAGAGGTGACCAACGGGATGGCCTGGCTTTACGACCTTTATAGTTACGATCAGATCTCGGTCCGTATTGCCAAAATACTCACGCCCAAAAACCTGCAGATTCCGGTCGATATCATTTTTCAATCCCTCGAAGGCCTGCACCAGGCCTGTCCAAACCACAGGGGCGACTGGTATTTTTCCGGCAAGTATCCGACCCCCGGAGGAAATCGGGTGGTCAACAATGCATTCATCAACTACATGCAGAAAAAAGAGGTTCGCGCCTATTAGGCATATTTTTCGGGAGCGGCACCCTGCAAACCATTACCATCAGAAATGAGCTTATTCATCATCAAACTCAACGCCTTCCTGAAGGGCGTCATCCTTTGGATGAGACCCCACCTCTATCTGGGATTTTTGGAACGCCCATTTTCTTTTATGGCCTCCCTGTTGAGTCTTTCCCGCTGGGCCGCCTCGCAGGAGCGTCGCGGTATTCCCAATGATTTTTTCACACCCGGCAGGGATTACAGCCGCAGGCTCAATTTATATCGGCATGTCTCGGAGCAATTCGGCCTGGACCGGGAGCGGATCGTGTACCTGGAGTTTGGCGTGTTTGAGGGACATTCCTTCCGTTGGTGGCTGGGGCAGAATACCCATCCCGAAAGCAGGTTTTACGGATTTGACACTTTTGAGGGGCTGCCGGAAAACTGGGGCATGTTTTTTGGCAAGGGCACTCTGTTGGCCAATGTGCCGGACGTCCACGATCCCAGGGCCCAATTCATCAAGGGACTATTTCAGGACACCCTGCCCGGATTTATAAAGGCCGCAGGTCTCGATGCGCCGGTGCGCAAGGTCATTCACCTGGATGCGGACCTTTTTTCCTCCACCCTGTTTGCCCTGGCCTCCCTGCATCCCTGGCTTCAAAAGGGCGACATTCTGCTCTTCGACGAATTTAATGTGCCGGAGCACGAATACAAGGCCATGAAAATCATGTCTGAGGCGTTTTATTTCAAACCCCGGCTGATCGGAGCAGTCAATAATTATTACCAGTCCGCTTTTGTGGTTGAGTAGGAGCCTTTGAACAACTTTCCTGTTGTTCAGACAAATTTCAATCCCCGACTTTTTCTCCCTGTCGCTTTATGAGCGCATCAGATTTTTAAACCTCGGCCTGTGGGGCGTGACATTGCCCAGTCTTTGTTTTTTGTTTTCCTCGTAATCGGCAAAATTACCTTCGAAGAATACCACCTGTCCCTCGTCTTCAAAAGACAGGATGTGGGTGGCCAGCCTGTCAATAAACCAGCGGTCGTGAGATATCACCAGGACGCAGCCGGCGAAGTCGTCTATGGCTTCTTCCAGGGCCCTCAGCGTATTGACGTCGATGTCGTTGGTCGGTTCGTCCAGCAACAGCACGTTGCCGCCCTCCTTGAGCGTCATGGCCAGGTGCAGCCTGTTGCGTTCTCCGCCGGAGAGCACGCCCACTTTTTTGCTTTGGTCCTGTCCGGAGAAATTGAACTTGCTCAGATAGGCACGCGCATTGATCTCCACATTGCCCACCCTGATCAGGTCCAGTCCGCCGGAAATGATGTCGTATATGGTTTTATCCGGGAGCAGGTCCTTGTGGCTCTGGTCGACGTAAGCCAGTTTGACGGTGTCTCCGATGACGATGCGGCCGCTGTCGGGCTTTTCCTGTCCCATGATCATGCGGAAGAGCGTGGATTTACCCACCCCGTTGGGTCCTATGATGCCCACGATCGCATTTTTGGGCACTTTGAAGCTTACGTGATCGTAGAGCAGACGGTCTCCGAATGCCTTGGAAACATCCTCCACCTCGATGACCACATCGCCCAGGCGTG
>CAYXKO010000563.1:0-1840 GCA_964465435.1 uncultured Saprospiraceae bacterium
TCGTGCGACAAAAAGTGGGAAAGTTAAATTACATAAATTATTTTGGACAGGTGTGCTTAATTATAATAATTCAAAACTCAAAAACGACCACCTTGTAGCTTTCCAATAGTTCAGGGATCGATACCACATAGACACCGGGATTCAGATCAAGCTCATAACCGCCCTGATCTTTCTGCCATCTTCCATTGGTTATGAACTGCCCGGAAAGATCCGAGATCATAAAGTGTAATGACCCAGGACATTTTTCACAAGTGAAGCGCAGTTCGCCCTGTGTGTAAAAGATTTTCATTGTCCCTGAAGACGGATTGGTTTCACTTACTGATGAAGTCAGACAATCATGACTCCAAACTTTTTGATAAGCACGGGTCAATATTTTGTTCCTGTCCGGAAAGTCGATGGTGTGGCCGATCCCGGCCATCAGGGTATCAAAGACACAGGCAGAAGTCCTTGCAAAAAACTGTTTGGCAGGTTGATACCGGTTTGCGGGGTCATCGTTTGCACCATGGACAATAAATACATTCCTGAAGTTTGCCCCCTGCTCTTTTCCCTGCATCTGAGCCATGCCATCAATTGCCGCGCCAATCGGAATCAATCCATAGATCAGATCGGGCCTGGACAATCCATAGGAATACACCGTGCGTCCTCCCCAGGAAAATCCCATAGCAATCAATTTATCCCGATGATAAGGATACCAAAGCTGCACAGAATCCAGGAGCACGCTGGTAAAAGCAGTATCGCTCTCATCGTCTATCCGACCGTCCGGGCCGCCATCAGGACAGATCAGCAGGACCTTATTGGCTTCAGCAAAAGCTATCAGGGTATCGCGCCAACTGGTACTGTTCCATCTGGCGGTATTCAATGGATGCAATGCCAGTACGGCAGCTTGTCCGTTTTGGTAGCCTGAAGGAATGTAAAGCGAATATTTTTTTTGAATGCTTCTGAAGGAAAAAGAATGATCGATTTTAAGTTGTGCGTATGAACTGATATTAAACCATAAACTCAACAGCAAAGCCCAGTGACTTCCTTTTAAATTTATAATGTAACATGAAATAAAGTGTCTTACCATAATCTGCTAATAGAAAACAAAAGTAACTAAATTAGAACAAAAGCATGCGGTTCAATGGATCCTTTGACCAAACCGCCATTGTCCAACTTCTGTCATTTCGATCTGAAATTTTTTAGAATTATCATCACAGTTGAAAATTTATCCCGTAAGAAAGGCGGTATCAAGATAAACCAGGCAGTTTAGCGGCAAAGGCAACGTGTTTGGTGGAAGGGCTGGAATCGCTGAATGGAAAATTTACTGATAAAAGCAGCCTGGATTATTTGTCCCCCAATATTGCGGATTTTATGAGTTCAACGCGGTGACAACACCATCCTTATAAATGACTGAAGAAATCCTGATTTTCCCTACATTTGCAAAAATTTTGTAATTTGATCTCGGAATCGCGAAGCTCCAACCTTCTCCACGTCCTGGCAGTTGCCCTGGTGCTGTCGCTGGTTGGCCTGGCCTTTCTGGCCTTTGCGCATTCCATCAGCCTCGAGAAGCGGATCCGCACGGAAACGCCCTTCGTCATCGAGCTAAAACCCGGCTACCCGGCTGATTCCCTGAAAAGCATGATGGGCCGGCTCGAAAAAATGGCCGGCATCGTCGCCGGCAGTGCCAACCTGGTGCCCCGCGACCTGGCGGTCCGGGAAATGAGCAAGGAACAGGACCTGGCGCTCTCTCCGGGAGAAAACCCCTTTTACGACCTCATCGTGCTCAACCTGGACCCCGATCAGGATGAACAGGCCACGATCGGGCAGCTCAAGGAATTCGCCAAGGGATATGGATTCATCA
>CAYXKO010000564.1:0-1820 GCA_964465435.1 uncultured Saprospiraceae bacterium
CCTTCCTTTTCACCCAGGCTGATGTAAATGTTGTTGGCATTTCTTTGGTCCACAATCACCACACCCACAGGTTGCTGGGGAAGATCTTTACCCAGGGAGGAATAGGTGAGGCCGCCATCCGTTGTCTTCCACAATCCGCCATTGGGGGCTGCCACATAAAAGGTCCCGTTTTGAGTAGGATGGAAGTCAATATGGGTCGTCCTCCCCATACCCCAGTATCCACCTGTGTTTCTGATCGGCCCTTCATGTTTCCAATCCAAACCCATCCGGTAGGAAGACTGGCTTTTGACAGACCTGTACAGTATCTGCTGCCTTTCGAGATCCGGAAACGTGCCGTCGTCATTCAACCGGTCGCGCCAATACCAGGCCCAACGCTCCAGCCTGAGACGCTCGTTGTCCTGAAAATCCCTGTCGTAGCGGTTTTTCTGAAAACCATCCCGGTATGTTTTGTCCTCAAGCTGATGCCTGCGAACCATTCTATCCGCTCTTTTATAAATCTCATCGAAAGTATGCCCCTGTTCGATGTAGGATTGAAGTCTTTGAATCTGTGCAGTCAATGCATTAGAAAAAAAATAAATAACCAAAAATGGGAGGACTTTAGGCATGCATAAATTTTGTTCAAAATTACATAAATAGACAGACTATCAAAGGCAGAATCACACCAATTCCGCTCAAAACCAAAACCCAACAACCTGGTATATCCCCGCGAATTCCGCCGGCAGACCATCATACAGGGTATTGGTAAAAACTGGAAGGACTATTTGTGCCAAACAATTGAATTTCAAGCCAATTGACCAAATACAAGTTCTATAGGATATCCGGCAAACAGAGCTTAACAAAATTTTAATGCTGAGAACGGACCTGCAAAACGCCAAACTGCTTTATCATTGCATCACGAATTCGAATTGCCTCAAAAGTTTGAAGGTAGCGGATTTATAAAGAGCGAGGAGAGAGAATAGGCTCTATGACCCTCCGGCAACCCAATCCTGCGCCAAGACAGAATTATGGTGCCAACCTACTCAGCTTCAGGTGAAGCTGGGAAATATAAATTGGTTACAACGATGAAAAAAATGGACTTACAAAAGAATCCTGAAGCAATTAAAATTGCACCCACTTCCAAAATTTTTACGCTCATTTCTGAGATGATGATGACCTGTTGTTGTTGCTGTTGTTGTATGCAATAATTCAGCAGGCGAGCTATCCAAAATTACTTTCCCAATAGATTTCCTGCCACGAATTTGAAATGCGCTGTCTGAACAGTGCCTGTTTCAATTCTTATCCCATTTTTTAAAAAATTTTAGAGTACCGCATTGCGCGGCACAAATTGCAAAACCAATCAAAAAATACTGCATCCCCGATTTATCAAATTCAGGTAAATGCGACCCGGAGAAAAACAAACACAGGATGGAAAAAACAATTGAGTGGAAAAACAGCTTTCAAACAGAACAAGGCGGCTGTCTGGATGAACTGCAGGTAAGATACTATTTATCAGAGCCCAGCAATATCAAAAACAAACCGGTGGTATGGATCTGTCATGCACTGACCGCCAGCGCCAATGCTGCGGACTGGTGGCCCGGAATGGTTGGTCCCGGAAAGCTGTTTGACCCCCAAAATTATTTCATTGTCTGTGCCAACATACCCGGCTCCTGTTATGGCACCACGGGTCCATTGTCTTACCGCAGTGCAGGCAAAAAAAGATACTACCGGGACTTTCCCCTGCTCACCATCAGGGACGTTGTCGGAGTGCTTGAGCTTCTGCGAAGCCATCTGAAAATATCCAGCATTCATACCTTGATCGGGGGCTCACTGGGCGGCCAAAC
>CAYXKO010000565.1:0-1818 GCA_964465435.1 uncultured Saprospiraceae bacterium
CTGCAAAAACCAAAGAAATTCTTTGGTGCGGCCAGAAAAATAGAAAATGGCGGATCCCTTACGATCCTGGCCACGGCGCTGATCGATACGGGATCGAAAATGGACGGAGTCATCTTTGAGGAATTCAAGGGCACGGGCAACATGGAACTGCAGCTCGACCGCAGCCTGGCCAACAAGCGCCTGTATCCTGCCATAGACCTGACCAAGTCCAGCACCCGACGCGAGGACCTGCTCCAGGACGAGGCCACGGTACAGAGGATGTTCGTCCTGCGCAACCACCTGGCCGATATGAAGCCCGAGGAGGCCGTGGAGTTTATCAAAAAACACATGGTAGGGACCCCGCGCAACGAGGATTTCCTGATTTCGATGAACAGTTAAAAAAAATATTTCACGGATTGCAAAGGGAGTATTACCTTTGCAGTCCTTTTTATAAAGGGGCATAAATTTTTAGAGTCATGAAACGCACATTTCAGCCTTCCAGAAGAAAAAGAGCCAACAAGCACGGTTTTCGCAGCCGTATGAAAAGCAAAAACGGACGCCGCGTGCTGGCACGCAGAAGGGGCCGTGGCCGTCTGAAACTTACGGTTTCTGACGAGAGCAGATTGAAGTAAGCCCTGTTAAGTGCTGGATGTGATTTCAGATGAATCATTTCCGCTCCAATTCAGACTCAAGTCCCAAAAGCTGATAGGCCAGCTTTTTAAAAGCTCGCAAAGCGCATTCTCCTACCCTGTTTTATTAAAGTACCTCCTTCTGCCCGATTTGCCGGGTGGCCAGCGTCTGGCTGTAGGTTTTTCCGTACCCAAAAGGACTTTCAAGACCGCTGTAAAGCGCAACCGGATCAAAAGACTGATGCGCGAGGCATTCCGCAAACAACGCGGCGAATGGCTGGGATCCCCCGAGGAAGGCCCTGCCGTGGCCATGATGTGGATCTGTGTGTCAGATCAGGAGCCCGATTATGCAGAGGTGTACCAGGCAGTCAGGAAATGTCTGAAAAAGCTCTCGGCGGAAAGAGGAGCCGTTTAGAAATGCGGGGGAGCTTATCCCCAAATGGGCAATGATCCACAGGGAAAAAGGGAACATTCACCCAACCGGATGCGTCTGATCAAATATTTCTTTAAGGAAAAGTGGACCCGCCTCGAGGCGGAGTGGCATTAACGCTTAACCACCAGGACAGAGCCTTTCTTAAGTTCCACCCGTTCCGGATCGATGCCATTCCATTGCATCAGGTCCTCCACCTCGACCTGGTCGTAGAGGGAGGCGATGTCAGAAAGGCTTTCCCGGGACTTTACCACGTGGTAAATATAATCCCTGGTGGATTCAGCCTGAAGGGCCGGTTTTTCTTCAATTTGGGTGTAGCTGCCCGGATCGTAAGCCACCGGTTCCACCGGCATTACTTCGATGTTTTCGGGCTGCGGCAGGATGGGGCGGGTGAAGCTGATCAGTTCAATGACCCCGCCCGGCAGGAGCTGAACTTCGGTTTGTTCTTCTGTGTTTTTTGCAGACGGAAGCTTGCTGTAGTATTCTACAAATTCGACCGCCAGGCTGTCGGGCAGGGTGATGTAGTGTCCCTTGTCGGATTTGGGTATGATCGATCTGCGGTAAGCAGGATTGAAAGATCTGAATAGCTCCTTGTCCATTTGGGTGGCCTTGACCATTTTGTCCACGTTGATCTCCTTGTCGATCTTGATAAAGGTGAGCAGGCCGTAACTGCCCGGATCTTCTTCTGCCTGAAGGTTGTGCACGTCTGCGTAGTGGATCATGTAGCTGAGCCCGATGTAGGCGGGTACAAAGAGCTGGGTCTGACGGGGCAGGAGCTTG
>CAYXKO010000566.1:0-1816 GCA_964465435.1 uncultured Saprospiraceae bacterium
ATCTCCGTTTTCTGGATCTCAAGTAATAAATCCTTGCTATTGGTTAGAATGTATTTTAATTCGTCCAATTCGGAAGAGAAGCCCTTTAGGAATATTCCTCCCTTGTTGGTATGGTTGGGGGCTGCCGGGTCCAGCCGGGACGAGATCAGATCCGCCAGGCTGACGCATTCCTGAATTCTTTCAGAAAGACGGAGCAATCCGGAATTGGTCAGTTTTTCCAGCAAGGCCTTCAAGGGGATCAGTTTCTTAATACTTTTTAAGATATGATTGATCTCCCTGGGGCTAATCCTACGCATGGGTATTTTAGAGACCAATCGCTCCAAATCACCAAAATGATCCAGGATCGTATTCAGTTCTTCGGCATCTTCAGGGGATTCAAGCAGGCTTTCCACCATATCGAGCCGGTCTTGTATTCGGTCCAGGTTCAGAAGGGGCATTACGATCCACTTCCGGAGCAAACGGGAACCCATGGGCGTCAGGGTCTGATCCAATACTTGTAAGAGGGAGCGCCCCTCCGGATGAAGAGAATCTATGAGTTCCAGATTGCGAATGGTGAATCGGTCCATCCATACGACATCGTCGCTGGCCAGACGGGACAGATGGGAAAGCTGTCTGGGGTTTTTGGTTTCCGTACTTTCAAGATAGTGGATGATCGCTCCTGCGGCAATCTGCCCTGCGGTAAAGTCTTCTACGCCAAAACCTTTGAGGCTGTTTACGTTAAAATGCTTCAGCAATTTTTCGCGGCAAAACTCCAATTGAAAGATCCATTCCTCCAGGGGATAGGTGTAATACTGATCTCCGAACAATTGGTCAAAAGTTGAGGTTTTAGCTCTGGATAAGATGATTTCAGAAGGTTGAAAACTCTGGATCAATTTATGTATGAATTCGATTGGACCCTGGGTCAGGTAAAATTCGCCTGTCGAAATATCGGCGAAGGAAATACCGCAGATATCCTGACCCAGATATACGGATGCCAGAAAATTGTTTTTTCGGTGATCAAGCAGCTTGTCATCCAATGTGATACCGGGAGTGATCACGTCGGTAATTCCCCTTTTGACTATTTTCTTGCCTTTTGACGGTTTTTCCAATTGCTCGCAGATCGCGACACGGTGTCCGGCCCGGACCAGTTTAGGGAGGTAGGCCTCCAAAGCATGATATGGGAATCCGGCCAATTCGATGTCCGAACCTCCATTGTTGCGTTTCGTCAGGACGATGCCCAGGATTTTAGAGGTTTTAACGGCATCTTCGCCAAAGGTTTCGTAGAAGTCGCCCACGCGATACAGCAAAATGGCATCCGGGTGTTTCCCCTTCATGGCATAGTATTGCTCCATTAACGGGGTATGGGTATTGAGCTCAAAGAGTAAGGCTTCTCCTTTCAAGGTAAATTTTGCACAAAGATAAGCCACAGGCAAGGTCCTGTGAAGCATTATTATTGGGCTCTAAAAAAATATTAGGGAATGAGTTTTATTATAGATTTGTAGATCCGATTCATTTTGGCAAACACCTAAAAAACGCACTATGCTATCCGTATTCAAAAACCTGAAACCTGAGGAATATCAGCTCCTTATTGAGGCTGTTCCGCTCATCGCCATACTGATTGCCGGAGCGGACAATGATATTGATCTGAACGAAAAAACATGGGCGGAAAAAATCGTCAAAATCAGGAGTTACAGCAACCATTTTGATTTGCGGTCTTTTTATAAGGAGGTGGATGAGCAATACCCAAAATTGTTCGACGACTTTCTAAAATCTCTTCCTGAAAATGCGGAAAAAAGAAGCCTTGAAATCAGCAGGAAGCTGGATAAATTGAATGCGA
>CAYXKO010000567.1:0-1815 GCA_964465435.1 uncultured Saprospiraceae bacterium
AGGCCTGACCGGCATGGGCCTCTATCAGGCCACCCGCCTGCCCATTGACGCTGTGCCGGACATTACAGACAATCAGGTCCAGATCATCACCCAGGCCCCGGCTTACGGCGCTGTTGACATTGAGCGGCTGATCACCTTCCCGATTGAACAGGCAAACAGCAACATAAGCGGCATCAAGGAAATACGCAGTTTCTCCCGCTTTGGTCTATCCCTGGTCACCATCGTGTTTGACGACCGGACCGATGTCTATTGGGCCAGACAACAGGTCGCCGAAAGACTGCAGCAAGTGCAGTCGCAGATTCCGGAGGGAATCGGCACACCGGAAATCGGCCCCGTCAGCACCGGGCTGGGGGAGATCTATCAATACGTGGTCAGGCCGAAGAACGGCTATGAAAACCAATATGACGTAACTGAACTTCGCACGATTCAGGACTGGATCGTCAGGCGGCAACTCCTCGGCGTCAAAGGCGTGGCGGAGGTCAGCAGCTTTGGGGGAAAACTAAAACAATACGAGATCGCCGTAGATCCGGCCAGGCTCCGCTCCATGAATCTCTCCCTGATCGATGTCTTCGATGCTCTGAAAAAAAACAACCAGAACACAGGGGGTGCCTATATCGAGAAAGGACCTGCGGTGTTGTACATCCGGAGCGAGGGACTGATCAAAAACAAGGAGGAGATCGAAAAAATTCCCGTTCGCTGGAATTCGGATGGCAGTCCGGTATTTCTGCGCGATGTGGCTGTCGTCCGCACGGGATATGCTCCCCGGTTTGGTGCACTGTGTTACAACGACCAGGGCGAAGTGGCAGGCGCAGTGGTCATGATGCTCAAAGGGGCAAACAGCAGCAAGGTCATCGGGGACGTCAAGGAGCGGATTCAGCAGATTCAAAAAACCTTGCCGGAGGGGGTGATCATAGAACCCTTTCTGGACCGCACCAAGATGGTAAATCACGCGATCTCCACCGTAGAGACCAACCTCCTGGAGGGAGCACTCATCGTGGTTTTTATCCTCGTCATATTCCTGGGAAATTTCCGTGCCGGATTATTGGTTGCATCGGTCATTCCTCTTTCCATGCTCATTGCCATCATCCTGATGAACACCTTCGGCGTGAGCGGCAACCTGATGAGTCTGGGCGCACTGGATTTTGGCCTGATCGTCGATGGGGCCGTCATTATCGTGGAAGCGGTGCTACACCAGATCTCCCACAACAGAAAGCTGAGCGGCACCCTGATGCTTTCCAACCAGCAAATGGACCAGCAGGTCTCCACCTCTGCCAAGAAGATGATGAATAGCGCAGTCTTCGGTCAGATCATCATTCTGATCGTCTACCTGCCGATCTTTGCCCTGGAGGGAATAGAAGGTAAAATGTTCAAGCCCATGGCCCAGACAGTGGCCTTCGCGCTTCTGGGGGCTTTCATTCTTTCCATAACCTACATACCCATGATGAGTGCCTGGGTACTGAGCAAAAAAGTACACCATGAGCCCAACCTCTCTGACCGGGTCATGTCCTGGCTGGAAAGCAAATACAAGGGCAGCCTGATTCGCATTTTGAAAATCCCCAAAATGGTTCTGACAACCGTGCTGATCCTTTTTGCCGTTGCCATTTTGATTTTGAGCAAGCTGGGAGGCGAATTCATTCCCTCCCTGGAGGAAGGAGACTTTGCCGTGGACACCCGCGTTCTGACGGGCAGCAACCTGAATACAACCATCGAGTACACCCAGAAGTGTGCGGCCATACTCAAGAACAATTTTCCCGAAGTGGAAAAAGTGGTGACCAAGATCGGGAGTGGCGAGGTCCCTACGGATCCCATGCCCAT
>CAYXKO010000568.1:0-1813 GCA_964465435.1 uncultured Saprospiraceae bacterium
GTTTGGATTCATCAATGGCGGGGCATACGAATTTTTCGGATTGGATCAGGCTACCATGCGACTGGGCTTTGACTATGGTCTGACCAGAAACCTTCAGATCGGACTGGGCAGGTCCAATTTTGAAAAAACGTATGACTTTTACGCTAAATACAGGTTTCTGAGACAGAGCACCGGCAAAAGAAACATCCCTCTTTCCATGAGCCTGATAGCAGGTTCTGCTATTAAGACCACCCGCTGGCCCGATCCCGACCGCGACAATCTGTTTTCCTCCCGTTTGTACTACCATTTTCAACTATTGTTGGCCAGAAAATTTTCAGAGGGCTTTAGCCTTCAGTTGTCTCCCACTCTGGTGCACAGAAACCTCGTGGCCACAAAGGCAGAAAAAAACGATGTCTTTGCGATCGGTGCAGGCATTCGCCAAAAGATCAGCAAAAGGATCTCCATCAATGCTGAATATGTATATGTCTTGCCCGATCAGTTGGCGGAAGGATTTCAGAACTCCCTTTCCATTGGTTTTGACATAGAGACCGGAGGACACGTCTTTCAACTGCACTTTACGAACTCCACCTCGATGATCGAAAAAGGCTTTGTGGCAGAAACCTCCGGCAAATGGGAAAAAGGAGATATCCGCTTCGGATTTAATATCAGCAGGGTCTTTACCCTCCGGGCTCCCCGCGAATCCACGTGGTGATCCACCCGGAGATTGCGGTCCCGGGCCAGCCTGTATACTTTCCGGACTTGCAAGCCGTTTTAGTCTTTATCTTTGGGTCGACCCGGATACCCAATCATTGTCATGTCCGCATTCAAAATCAAAATACTCGTCACGCTTGGATTCCTCATCATCATAGGGGTTTTCATCACCCAGGGCATTTACATTTACAAGAACTACAACAAGGAAGAAGCTGAGTTCCACCGGTCCGTCAGCATAGCCCTGCGCAACACGGCATCCGAGATCGCCCGGTACAACGAGTCCAAACTGCCGGAAAAGGACCTGATCAAACGCGACTCCCAGCACGTATACGAGGTCAACGTCAACTCACCCATAGACCAGACCATCCTGCAGACCTACCTGGAGACCGAACTCGACAAGCAGGGCATCAATACCGTATTTGAATACGGGATCTACGACTGCAATACCAACGAGCTCATCATCAGCGAATGCTGTCTCTCCACCAAGGCCAATGACCCGCCCGTGGTCAAAAAACGGAAAGGCAGGAAGAAAGCCCAGTCCTACTATTTCGTCGTGCGCTTCCCGGAGATGGAATCGCTGATGTTCAAGGAAATGAAGCCCCTGGTCTTCTCCTCCGGCCTGATCTTCATCGCCTGCCTGATCTTTACGGCAGCCATTTTTGTGATCCTCAGACAAAAGCGGTATTCCGAACTGATGCGCGACTTCATCAACAACATGACCCATGAATTCAAAACGCCCATTTCCTCGATCAAGATCGCATCGGATGTGCTCCTGCACCACCCGCTGATCGAAGAGGACAAAAGGCTGAGCCAGTACGCCCAGATCATCCGGGACCAGAACAAGAGGCTCAACGACCAGGTGGAGAAGGTATTGCAGATCGCCAAAATGGAATCTTCCACCTTCCAGCTGAAAAAAGAAGAGATCAGCGTCAATGAACTGATCCGCCAGTGCAGCAAGCAGTACGCCTTTCGCCTCGGTGATGAGGGCGGAAGCCTGGAAATGCACCTCGACGCCCGTACGGACAAGATCATGGCGGACCGCTTCCACATGATCAACGTCATCACCAACCTGCTGGACAACGCCGTCAAATACAGCAAAAAAGTACCTGAAATCAGCATCTTC
>CAYXKO010000569.1:0-1811 GCA_964465435.1 uncultured Saprospiraceae bacterium
GGTATTTTTTTTGGTCCAGATTTTCATACACCAGATCGCCGGACGTATTGAGGTACTGTAGTCTTGCCATGCGCGCAGAGGCGGATGCCGACCAGTTTGACTTCAGGTAAGTGATCGAGGGTTGGATGGCAGTCCGGATGAGATCGGTGGTGAGAATGCCCTTCGTGCCCGGGAAATCCAGACGGCTTTGCTCGGAATCGTTTTTGATCCGGCCCCATCCGGCCAGTCCGTACACTTCGAACAACAAATTCTCGTCGAACAATTTGTAATAACCCAGTCCTGACTCCAGAAATCCTCCCGACACAATGGGGTCGGTTTCTGCGTTTTCATCGTTGTTTCGTTCCGGGAAGATTAGCTGGCCGTTGGCCTGCACGGCCCATTGCCTTGAAATGCCGCCGGCAAACTGCAGCTCTCCATGGCCATCGCCGGAGGCCAGTGTGATGAGGGTTTCGGATTTGGAGCTTATGGCAGGTACATTCTGGGTATTGGGGATGTAATAGACGGGTTTGCATTGCATCCAGAAGAATGCAAGGTGGATGGGCAGGATTACTTTTATTAAGAGTTTTGAAGAGTGCGACATGATGGAGTTTTCAGGCAAATGTAAAATAATTGAAGGGTCCTGTCCCGGCTGAATCACCCATTTTCCATGCAAATGAAAGCAGCGCTCACTTTTTCCAAGCCTTCAGGTTTTGTTGGTTTCCATGTCGGTCCGTCAGCTTGACGAGATAGCAACCCGCAGGCAGATTCCGGACATCCAAAATGGGATCCTTGCTTCTCAGCATCTCGCGGCCCTGCAGGTCCAGGAGGACAGCTTCCATTAGTTCTTTCTCATGCATGTTGACCCTGAAGTAATCATGCGATGGATTGGGATGGATAGATGGGGATTTGTTTTGGTTGGTATTTTCGACCTTGGTTAGCAAGGTCAGATTTTGCAACAGGGTGCGCAACAGGGTATTTGCCACCGGTTGCGTGAAGGGTCCGTTCTCGTTGATCAGGACCGCAATGGAAAATCTTCCGGCCGGGTCGTAGTAAAACAAGGACTGGAAGCTTCCCTTGATGAGGCCGCTGTGGCCCCATACGGGCCTGTTGAAGGGGCGAAACAGCTGAATGCCCAGTCCATAGTCCTCCGGCCCTTCAAATGCCGTCATTTCGTTTAGCAGGGCCTGTCCGACGATCTTGCGGTCAAACAGTCCGCGATACCAAAGGGCCATGTCGCCGGCGTTGGCATACATGCCTCCTGCTGCCCAGGCAGCTGTATGGATGGCCGTGCGGGGCAAGCCGCCATTGTCGCGGCCGGCTTCCCAGGGGTGCGCCAGGGGAAAGCCCAAAGTCTCGTTCCAGAAGAAGGTATGATCCAGACCCAGGGGGGTTATGAGGTACTGTCGCATGAAGCTGTCCAAAGGCAGGCCGGAGACCCGTTCTGCGATGATGCCTGCCAGGAGGTAATTGGTGTTGGAGTAGTTCCAGTCCGTCCCCGCATCAAACAGGGGCAGGCCGATCCATTTCAAGAGTTCGGCAGGTCTGTAAACGCGGTTGGGGTCGGCCAGGATGGAATCCGCATAGCCGGGATAACTGCTGTAGTTGCGAAGGCCGCTGCTGTGGTGGAGCAGTTGCCGGATGCTGATCCGGGGATCGATGTTGGGGTGGTTGGGAAACCAGGTTCCCACGCTGTCCTCCAGGCGGAGCTTGCCGAGTTCAGCGAGCCGCACCACCGCGGCAGCCACCATCATCTTCGTGGTGGAGCCGACGCGGAACAGGTGGTCCGGCGTGACGGGCTCCCTGGTTTCGACGTTCGCGAGCCCGAAGCCTTT
>CAYXKO010000570.1:0-1804 GCA_964465435.1 uncultured Saprospiraceae bacterium
GTCAAAATTGCGGAAAGCGCCCAGCACATCTCCGCTGCTGTAAAGCACGGATCCAAAATTGTTCAGGTATTGGGCAGTTTCGTTGAGACCTTCGATCACATCCTTCTTTTCAAATCCCTTGATGGCAAGGCTCATGGCCTTTTCGAAGGATTCCAAAGCTGTAACGGCAGCAAGACTGTTTTCAATTTTGGCTTTGGGATTGACCACCAGCTTCATGTTATCCTGTCCGGCCACCTCGTTATAGACCTTGCCTCTGGTGAGCCAGGTCTTGTACATACCGGATACTGCATCCTGGGTGTAAGCTGCGTCGATCAGATCCTTCGCCTCTTTGAGCTTATCGGCATTGCTTTTAGTATCGAGCAAATAGATACCCAGAAGACGGTCGGCTTTTTTAACATCTTTCTCGGGTTCCTGGGCCACAATACCCGACAAACCGATCACAAATGAGAATAAAACAAACAAAAGGTTTTTCATTTTTTGGAATTTGGATTAATAACCTGATTTAAGTTCTAAAAATTTCAGTTGAAGCTTTAAATTTCGTTAAAATTTCTTAAATTATTCTTCCTCATCGCGGAAGGGTTCCATGGGCGGCACCTCCTGATCGGTATCCTCCTCCCTTTTCACCAATGCAACGTCTGCAATTTCATCGCCCTCGTCCAGGCGGATCAGCCTCACTCCCTGGGTTGCCCTACCCATGACCCTCAGGTCTGACAGGGTCATCCGGATGGTCACCCCGTTGATGGTGGTGATCATCAGATCGTCAGTATCATGCACGCATTTGATGGCGATCAGCTGACCGGTCCTTTCAGTCACCTGCAGGGTTTTGACACCCTTTCCTCCCCGGTTGGTGATGCGGTAATCTTCCAGAACGGAACGCTTGCCATTTCCCTTTTCGGAAA
The DNA here is from genome assembly GCA_964465435.1 of uncultured Saprospiraceae bacterium. GTDB lineage: Bacteria > Bacteroidota > Bacteroidia > Chitinophagales > Saprospiraceae > Vicinibacter. Next base: position 900 of record CAYXKO010000570.1, read on the forward strand.
CCACCAGAATGGTTGCCTCCTTGTCTGCAGGGTCCACGCAGATCATTCCAACCACGGCATCCTTCTTATCCGTATCCAGGCTGATACCCCGCACACCGGCTGCGTTACGCCCCATGGACCTTACGTTTGCTTCCGGGAAGCGGATCGCCCTGCCGGTGCGGTTGGCAATAATGATCTCATTTGAACCATTGGTGAGTTTGGCTTCCATCAGCTGATCTCCCTCATTGATCGAGATGGCAATAATGCCATTGGTCCTAGGTCTGCTGAAATCCTCAAGCGGAGTCTTCTTGATGGTGCCCTGACGGGTGCAAAACATGATATAATGGTTCTGCAGGAATTCCGTGTCAGACAAGTTTTCGATGTTGATGTAGGCTCTGACTCGATCCTCTTTTTGAAATGCGATCAGGTTTTGTATCGATCTTCCCAGGGAGGTTTTCGCCGCTTCGGGTATTTCAAAAACCCTCAGCCAGTAGCACTTTCCAAGTTCCGTAAACAGCAACAGGTAGTTGTGGTTGGAAGCAATGAACATGTGCTCGATAAAATCTGCATCCTTCGTTTTGCTTCCGGTGGAACCCCTGCCTCCGCGGGTCTGGGTCTTGTATTCAGACACCTTGGTACGCTTGATATAACCCTGATGAGAGATGGTTACGACCACTTCGTCATTGGCGATCATGTCTTCAATGTTGATATCGCCGTCTGACTGCTGAATTTCAGTCCGTCTGTCATCCCCGAACTTGTCGCGGATAAAGCTTAGCTCATCCACAATAATATCCCTTTGCAGTCCCTCATCTGCCAGGATCGCTTCAAGCCTTTGGATCTCCTTCATCAGCTGATCGTACTCTTCGCGGATCTTGTCGCGCTCGAGTCCCGTCAAACGCTGCAACCTCATGTCCAGAATGGCCTTG
>CAYXKO010000571.1:0-1804 GCA_964465435.1 uncultured Saprospiraceae bacterium
TCCGAATTGGGTCAATAAGCCCCTGACGCCTTCACCGCTCGGATGCATTTTTAAATTTGAAATTAGTGGCAGGTCCTATGAATTGGGCAGGGATGTCATCTACAAGAATGACGATCCGGTGGCAGGGGAAATCAGACAGCCTCTTGGCTCTTTGCCAACCTTGACCATGAACCCTTCCGACGAACTGGTGGTCCTGTCAAAATCAGGGAAGGCAACCCTGTTTGAATTCGAATTGGAAGCCCATAGGGCAGGCGTGCACGAAAAAATAATCCTGGAGGCAAGCCCCGGTATCCGGATCGAGCCTTCTGAAATTGTAGCTGATTTTGCTCAGAAAGGAGAGAAAAGGAAGTTCAGGGTAAAAGTCAGTACGGTGGATATGTCCTCCCGGAAAGCAGAAATCAGGCTTTTAATGGGTGGGTCAGAGGTTTTTGTGCACCACAGAATTCGCTATCCTCATATTCCCTGGCAGGATGTGCTGTTGCCGGCCAGGATCAAGGTGACGGTGGCCGATTTCAGGATCGCGCCAAAAAGAGTTGCCTATGTCGAAGGCGCAGGAGATTTTCTGGATGAGGCCATTCGCAAGATGGGTTTTCCTTGTCAGGTGATTTCTCCTTTAAAACTCGAAAGTCTCAGTAAATCTGAATTTGACGTGCTGATTTTTGGAATACGGGCTTTCAATACGGTTGATGCGTTGAAAGATTGCCGAAGACACCTGGAGAGATTTGTTCAGGAAGGGGGTAAGGTGATTTTTCAATACAACACAAGCCAGGAATTGGTCAGCCAGGATTTCCTGGGTGAGGAGTTCAAGATCTCTCGCTCCAGGATCACGAATGAAAATTCACCGGTGCGGATTTTGAAGCCGGAACATCCGGTCTTTCAAAAGCCCAACAAGATTGCTCAGTCAGACTTTGATTCCTGGGTCCAGGAAAGGGGGCTTTATTTTCCGGGTGCCTACGATCCGGCATTTGAGGAACTGCTGGAATTTGAGGATCCGGGAGAAAAACCGCTGAAAAGTGGATTGCTGATCCGGAAAATGGGAAAGGGTAGCTTTATTTACAGTTCCCTGGCCTGGTTTAGGCAAATGCCGGCAGGAGTGCCCGGCGCGTATCGCATCATGGCCAATTTGATATCATTCTGAGCAATGGATCGGGAAGAAAATAAATGGGTGATGGGGGGATGGCTTCTGGGAGGTTTGTTGCTGATGATCCTGTTGCTTTGGCTTTTGTCTGATTTTTTTAAATCCTGATATGACAGGCTGGGATTGGATAGTGATGTGCGGAGTCTTGCTGGTCATCAGCCTTTATGGATGGTATAAGACCCGCAGGCAGGCAGATCTCAAGGAGTTTATTTTGGGCGATCAATCTTCGCCCTGGTGGAAGGTGGGATTGGCTGTCATGGCCACTCAGGCGAGTGCGATCACTTTTATCAGTACCACGGGTCAGGGCTTTTCCGATGGCTTGCGTTTTGTTCAGTTTTATTTTGGCCTTCCTCTGGCTATGTGGGTGATCATGTATTTTTTTATACCCGTCTTCTACAAACTAAAGGTTTACACCGCATATGAATACCTCGAACAGCGGTTCGATCTGAAAACCCGCTTGTTTGCAGCGGTCGTTTTTCTCATACAGCGTGGTTTGGCAGCCGGGATCACCCTTTACGCGCCGGCAATCATTTTATCCGCGGTATTGGACTGGGATCTGGAAACCATGCAGGTGCTTACCGGGGTGTTGGTCATTTTTTATACGGTGGGCGGCGGGTCCGAAGCGGTCACTCTGACTCAATTACAGCAGATGGCCGTCATCCGGCT
>CAYXKO010000572.1:0-1797 GCA_964465435.1 uncultured Saprospiraceae bacterium
CTTTGAGAGGCTATCTGTGCCGTTTCTTCGGCCTCCGGTATGTTGGTCTGTAAAAAAAACATCTTTTCTTTTAGTTTAGATGGTTAACGTCTTCTTGGATCCGTTTTATTATTGAAGCACTTAAAAATCCGCACAAATGTAAAATAATTTTAATATAATTTGGGATTATCACCCCCGATTTTGTAAAAATAGCATACTCAAGGGCAGGTCACCCAGGCAATCGCGTAAATTGTATTTTTAGACCTTTCTGCCGGAAAAACAAATTGGAGCTGGTATTCTATAATTAATTGTAATATAATTGCATCATGTCAGAACTGTTTAGCATCCATCTGGTGTGGTTATCCCTGGCGTTTTTCGCCGGTTTGGGGGCAAAAAAAATGGGCCTGCCTTCCCTTGTAGGATTTATAATCGCCGGTATTTTCCTGAATTTCCAGGGCGTGATCACCCCGGGCCTGACCTCGACCCTGCACGTGCTTTCTGAACTGGGCATCATGCTCCTTCTTTTTACGATCGGCCTTAAAATGAAGTGGAAGACCCTGACCCGTTCTGAAATTTGGGTCACAGCCAACCTGCATATGCTGATCAGCCTTGTTCTGATCGGAGGATTCCTTTTTATGCTGTCTTACCTGTCGATTTCGGGTTTTGCAGAACTGAGTCCTGCTGCCTGTCTTCTGATCGCCTTTTCCCTCAGCTTTTCCAGCACTGTTTTTGTTATTAAGGTTTTGGAAGAAAGGGGTGAAATACAATCCTATCACGGAAAACTCGCCATCGGCATTCTCGTGATCCAGGATATTCTGGCCGTCCTCTTTTTGACCTTTGCCTCCGACAAACTGCCGGACATATGGGTATTGGGCATGCCCTTCTACATCTGGTTTTTATATCACCTGCTCAATAAGATCCTGGACTATGCGGGACACGGCGAATTGCTGACGCTGTTCGGACTTCTCAGCGTCTTTATTGCCGGCGCGGCAGGATTTGAGTTTTTTGGTCTCAAGTCCTCGCTGGGAGCCCTTGTCTCCGGCATGTTACTGGTAAATCATCCCAAATCAGACGAACTGTATGACAGGATCATGTCCTTCAAGGACTTTTTTTTGATCGCCTTCTTTATCAATATCGGTTTGACCGGCGTCATTACCTTCAAATCATTACTCATCGCCTCGGTGCTTATGATTTTCATACCGGTGAAGACAGGTCTTTTCTTTTACCTTTTTTCCCACTTTGATATCCGGGCCAGGACTGCCTTTCTGAGCTCGCTGTCCCTGGCCAACTATAGTGAATTTGCCCTGATTACCGGGATGGTTGGGATCAACATGGGCGTATTGTCCCAGGACTGGCTTTTGATATTTGCCATCATGATGTCCTTTTCATATTTTATTGCATCTCCCATCCATGCCAGAATACACGACATATACGATAAGTATAAGTCCGCCATCACCCGCATGTATCAAAGGACAGAAACATCAGCCGAAGAACCTACCATACCCCCGGACACTGAAACCCTGATCATCGGGATGGGAAGCCTCGGCAAGCCGGCCTATCTGTATTACAGGGACATAACCAAAAGCCAGGTTCTTGGCCTTGACTTCAACCAGGAACTCGTTGAATCATTAAAAATGCAGGGAATCCATGTAATTTGGGGGGATGCCAGCAACGGTGGGTTCTGGTTCAAATCTGACCTCAGAAACCTGAAATTGGTTCTGCTGGCCATGAGTGACTTTCATTCTAACCTAAACTGCCTGAATGAAATGCTTAAGCTTCCGTCCAGGAATTTCAAAATATGTGCGATCAGTCACTATG
>CAYXKO010000573.1:0-1793 GCA_964465435.1 uncultured Saprospiraceae bacterium
ACGGCTAACGCCAGATTGCCGGTTCGCATCAATTTGAATCTTCTTCCGTCTTTTCAGATCGTACAGCGCGCTGACCTATTGATGCATGCTCAATACCAAAATCAAGGGCCATACCAGGAACTGGTGGCAGGAGCTTACGGTAAGTTTTACTTGAGCACAAAAAGAGGGAATAGTTTTTCGCTTTTATTGGGCGGGGCATTTAGGAATGCTGATGCTCTGATTCCAAAGGTTGCTTTGGAATATAACAACTGGTATGCCGGATTCAGTTACGACATCAACACCTCTCCGTTCAAAACAGCCACCAGAAATCGGGGAGGACCGGAATTTTCTCTTGTCTATATTTTTGTAAAGGCAAGACCTCTCTCCCAACTTAAAGCCTGCCCAATATTCTAAATTCCAAACATCCTGACTAATGACCTACCGGATTCTGATCTCTGCAATAATTTTCACTCTAGTCAATTTGGGACTTGGGGCGCAGACCGCCAGTCGCAAATCAATTCAGGCAGTAGGCGATAAGTCGTTTGCCTCTAAAAATTATTATGACGCCCTTTCAAAATATCAGGAGCTTTTGGAATTTGATCCGGGGAATATAGATTTTTTATTCAAGGCTTCTGAGGCAGCAAGGCTTCATGGCGCCTATACGCTGGCTGCTTCCTATCTGGATTCGATCTGGGTTCATGAAAAATCAAGCCAATATCCTCGGACGGGTTTTTACAGGGGGCAGATGGCTCAGGCCAGATGCGATTACCAGGCGGCCATTGCAGCATACAAATCTTTTTTGTCTGAGTATGGCGAGGTCGACACATTTTTAAGTTCACTTGCTGCCAAGGAAATAAGTGCCTGTGAATGGGCAAGTTCACAGATCGATAAAAGCGCCAAAGGGGTCTCGGTTGAAAATTTGGGTTCAGAGGTAAATACCAATTATTCGGAATTTGCTCCCGCAGTGCTTGCAGATAAGTTCTATTTTTCCTCAAACCGGTTTGAAAATAGACTCAATGAGTTTATTCCAAAAAGGACATTAAGTGGTGTGCTCGCATTGGAAAAGGACAGCGCGATTACCGAGTTGAAAGATTTTAATGCCCTGTTTCCCGGTAAAAGTGTGGGCAACATGAGTTTCTCCCCGTCCGCGGGCAAGATGGTGTTCACGGTCTGTGAGGACCTGAATGACTATGATAAAAGATGTGAGCTATATTTTGTCAAAATCGATTCCCAGGGCGTGTGGGGACCACCGGTCAAACTGCCCGAGCACATCAATTTATCCGGTTTTACCAATACGCAACCCTGTCTGGTCATGGATCCGGTAACGGGGCTGGAAAGAATGTTTTTCGCATCCGACCGGCCGGGAGGCAAAGGTGCCATGGATATTTGGTATCTCAGCATTAGCAGTGATGATGTTTGGTCTGAACCCATCAACCTGACTTCCATCAATACAGCACAGGATGAAATCACCCCTTATTTTCACAGTCATTCCAATACACTGTATTTTAGTTCGAGGGGATATCTGGGTTTGGGTGGATTTGATATTTATTCAAGTACTCCCAACTCGCGTTTTGTCTGGAGTACTCCGGTCAATTTGGGTGCCCCTTTTAACTCCTGCCTGGATGATCTTTATTTTTTGAAAGGGGGCGACAATAAAACTGCTTTCCTTTCCTCAAACAGGACCGGCTCAAAATTTCTCGATGATGCCAACCAGGCTTGCTGTCTGGATTTATACAAACTGAACATTCCCCCGTGTGATATCAAATTGAAGGTAATGGTGTTTGATGCGGCCACTCATAAAGACCTTAACGGGG
>CAYXKO010000574.1:0-1793 GCA_964465435.1 uncultured Saprospiraceae bacterium
GTTCAGTCATGACGATCACGGCATTGGGCACTCTTAATTCCAACGGAGGGGGCCCCTTATTGTTTCCAACCGGCGTTTATCCCATCGTGTATTTATTTACGGACAATTGTGGTGCTACGGATTCGGATACCATGATGCTCACAGTCTATGATGCTACTCCTCCTGATATCGTGTGTTTCCCGGAGCAAGTCATCTACCTGAATAATTCTGGAGAAGGGACTGTGCCGGCCATTAGCCTGAATGCTGGATCTTCTGATGATTGCGGACATGTATGGTTTAAGATCAAAAGGATGAACCCTCCCGTGGGCTATGATTGTACCTTAGCTTCCAATCCAGGATATCAGTTTGACGATCAGTTGTTGATGTGTTGCCTGGACATGGCCGCACCAGTCAATGTGATACTTCGGGTATATGATGTTTTTCCGGGTGCAGGTCCTGTTACCGACAGCCTGCACATTGGGCATTTTGCGGATTGCATGGTCAGGGTCTCGGTGGGTGACAAATTGCCGCCAACCCTGGATTGCCCGCCTGACCTAACTGTCCAGTGCGGATTTGACTACGACAGTATGTTCAGGGTACAGAGGCCTTATTTCGAAGATAATTGTTCCATGATCAGATTGGACTCGCAGATCGTTAGAAGGCTGAATGGCTGCAGTGCCGGCTATGTCGACAGGATCTACAGAGCCACGGACCCGGGTGGACTTCAAAGTGAATGCACCCAAAGGGTATTGATCCAGACGCTTACGAGGTTTGATGGACTGGATACCACTCAGTTAAAATGGCCTGACGATACCACGATTTATGCCTGCCGGGTTGGTTCCGGAAGTATTTCAGCCGGAGAGCCCTCCATTTTTGAAAGTGAATGCGATCAGATTCAGGTAAAGCAGTCCGATGATCTGTTTTCCTTCAGTCAGGGTGGTGTTTGTGCCAAAATATTGCGCAAATGGGAGGTAATCAACTGGTGTGTATACAACCCCGATCTGAGGCCTAATCCCAGAATACCTGCCAATGGCTATTACACAAAGGTGCAGGTCATCATGGTCCAGGATACGGCCAAACCACAGATCTTTTCATTTGGCGACACAACGCTGCTCAATTACAGCGCTGATTGCGCGGAATCAAGTTTTAGCCTACCTGCATTTGGTGCAACGGATTGTGGTGTTTCTACCGGCATTTCATATTCCCACCAGTGGGATATTGCCTCGGATGGAACCAAAGATCCGATCCGGAAAGGCAGCAATCCTTCGCGGGATCTTCCCAATGGCATACACACCCTGTACTTGTTTGCCGAGGATTCCTGCCATAACATAGCGCAGAAAACCATTAAGGTTCAGGTGAAGGACGGCAAGGCTCCCTCGCCCAATGCTCTATTTGGAGTGAGCACCAATTTGATTATGATGCAGGGCGGTCCCATGGTCATGGCCCCCGCTTCGATGTTTAACCATAAGAGTACGGATAACTGCACTTCACCTGAATTGCTTCGCTTCTCTTTTTCCGAAGATCCCAATGACACACTTCGGGTGTTTAATTGTGACAGTATCGGATTTAATTTGCTCAATCTCTATGTCTGGGATGAGTGCGGCAATTACAGCAAAACGCAAACTTATCTGGAAGTTATGGATTCGGACAGCATATGTCCTCCGGATACTTCTACGCTGACGGCCAGGTTTAAAATCAATGGATTGGCCAGGACTTATTATGGTCTGGAACTACCGGATGTCAAGGTGGGAATCGCAAACAGTTACCTGAGTCAGACGGTGTCCTCCGATGTCGATGGCCGGTTTGAATTTCCT
>CAYXKO010000575.1:0-1771 GCA_964465435.1 uncultured Saprospiraceae bacterium
GTGAAATGCACCTGTGACGGAAATTTAATCAGATCGTCCAGCATCATTTTTTTGACGGCATGTTTCATGCCTGTGCCCCAGTATTCCCTGGCAAAAAAAGTGTAGCCGATCAAAATGCTGTTGTCTGATTCGTGGTGATCGTAGATCCGGGTGCTCCCTGCGATTTTGCCCGTCAATTTGTCCACGATCTTATAGGCGCCCCTGCTTTGGATCGCACCCTCAAAAAACACCCGGAACACTTCTTTTTTCCACCGGTCCCTGTTGGGATGCTGCAGCCAGATTTCGGGATCGGATGCTACGGCAAACAGAGATTCAAAGTCCTCTTCTGCCAGAGGGAGAAGCAGTATTCTTTCATTTTCCAAAATGGGTAGTTCATTGAAGATCATCAGACGCCTGTTTCGATATTTTTCACTGTTACTGCATCCTGCAGCAATTCTTTTTTTTACACTTCTTGCCTGAGCCCGCAGGTGCATGAGTATTTTTTTCGGACCGGCTCTGAGTTTTCATAATTCCTGGTTTCAGGGACATCCAACATTTTATGACTTGGGTCCGGCCTGCGTCATGCTTCTGTAAAGTCCCGTCAAAACCATCGTACATACCAGGATCATGGCGAGGGCGAGGGAAATCAGGAGAAAAGAGATGATACCTTCAATGACGGTGGTTCCTTCTTTTCCTCCCGCTATGGGCATCATTTTTCCGGCGCCGGTCATGGCGGCCATGGAAACCGCAAGAAAATTGGCAAATGAACCATAGACGGTCAGCCAAAAGATATAGGACAAGGTTCTTTCACTTAAGGCCAGTTTGTGCCAGATGAGTCCAAGTAGCAAAAGAAAAAGCCCGTTGAGGACCCCTTCGAGATGAGCGGAAAGTCCCATTCTCGGGTTGGCCATGACCGGTATGAACAAGGCGAATACCAGACCGATCAGGAATAAAAGCATCCCCAGAAAGAGCAGGCGGTCCGATTGCCATTTTGATGTTTTTGTGGTTTCCATTTGTTGTTCGTTTGTTCAAATGTACGTACTTCTTTTCAGCTGAAAGGGAAACGGCAGCATACAGGACCTTAATTAGTCTGCCCGTCATAGGACTATACCATCCTTATGCCCAGACCTGATGCCGGAATAAACTTCACCAGTATTTTCCGTAAATGTCAGGATGTTTTCGAAAATCTGCGATAAGCAAACAACAGGTTGAGGCAAGCATTTGATTTTTCAAGAGCTTTATGCAACATCATTCAAATTGATCGGCTGGATATCCAGTATCCAGTGGTGATATGGCCATCCAAGTTTCAGGAATTTTTTCATTCGCTGTTTCACAGATCTGGCTTATCCGAAAGTCATGCACATCAGTATTGAGGGTCTCATGATTTTAGGTATGACCCATATGCCTGATCGGGCAGCTTGAGTTGCATGAATCCCCTGTCAGGGTTTGACGGAAATTTTTTGCGAGCTTTTTTCGTTTTTGGTTTCCAGGGATGCGATGTAGGTTCCATTCAGTTGAAGCTCCCTTAGGTCCGGATTATATATGTTTTCGCCGGCAATTAAATTTTTCAGTTTCTCCTCAAATATTAACTGACCACCCAGGGTGCGTATCGAAAAACTTACTTCCTCCCTCTGTCTTAAATAAAATTGAACCGAGAAATCCCCATGATTCGGATTGGGCAGCACTTTCATGTGCAGTTGTCCGTTTCCTTTTCGTTCTTTCTCTTCGGTGCTGTTGATCTTGTTTCGGATCAGCTGCACTTTGAACAGGATATTGCTTGCATTGCTTTCAG
>CAYXKO010000576.1:0-1764 GCA_964465435.1 uncultured Saprospiraceae bacterium
CTGATTGTGGATCACCTCCCCATATGCACCAGCAGCACGGACACATCTGCCGGCGAAACGCCGCTGATGCGGCTGGCCTGCCCGATGGTGGCGGGTTTCATGCGGCTTAGCTTGACCCTCGCCTCGCTGGACAGGGCCTTGATGCTGCTGTAATCGTAATCGGGGTTGATGCTCAGGTCTTCGAGGCGGGACATCTTGTCCACCATCTCCTGCTCCTTGCGGATATAGCCTGCGTATTTGACCTGGATCTCCACGGACTCGAGGGATTCGGCATCCGCCTCTTTGCATGCATCTGCAAGCGCAGTGCTGTGCCTGATCAGTTCGGGCAGGCTGATCCCGGGACGCGACAAGATCTGGCTCAGACGGGTCTTTTGGTCGATGGGGCTGGAACCTGCTGATTCCAAGTAGCCGTTGAGTTCTTCCGGGCTGCCGGATGTATTTTGCAAAAAGGCCTCTATGCGGCGGATGTGCTCCATTTTTTGATTCAGGCGGGTCAGCCTGGGGCCAAGGTTTTGCATGCCGATCTTTTCTGCCAGTGGCGTCAGCCTTTGGTCCGCATTGTCCTGCCGCAGGAGGATGCGGAATTCCGCACGCGAGGTAAACATGCGGTAGGGTTCTTCGGTGCCCTTGTTGACGAGGTCGTCTATGAGAACGCCCATATAGGCGTCCGATCTTCTCAGGATCAGGGGTTCCTCATCCCGGGTGCGCAAGGCGGCGTTAACGCCTGCCATGAAGCCCTGACACGCGGCCTCTTCGTATCCGGTCGTGCCATTGATCTGTCCGGCAAACCACAGGTTGCGGATCAGGTGGGTCTCCAGGCTCAGTCCCAGCTGGGTGGGAGGGAAGAAATCGTATTCGATGGCGTAGCCGGGGCGGAACATCCGCACATTTTCCAGGCCCGGGATCTTTTTCAGGGCCTTGTACTGGACGTCCTCCGGCAGGGAGGAGGAAAATCCGTTGAGGTAGATCTCATGGGTGTCCCAGCCTTCGGGTTCGACGAAAAGCTGGTGGCGGTCGCGCTCTGAAAAACGGTCTATCTTGTCTTCAATGGACGGGCAGTAACGGGGCCCCAGGCCCTTGATGCGGCCTGCAAACATGGGACTCTTGTCAAATCCGGTCTTGAGCAGGTCGTGTACCTCCTGGTTGGTATAGGTGATGTGGCAACAAAGCTGCTTTTCTGGCAGGGCCGTGTCCGTATAGGAAAATCGGGAAGGCTGCTCGTCGCCGGGCTGGATCTCCATCCGGCTGTAGTCGATGGACCGGCCGTCGAGTCGGGGAGGCGTGCCTGTCTTCATGCGGCCTGCTTCAAAGCCCAGAGAAACCAGTTGCTCGGTGATGCCCTTGGCTGCGCTTTCTCCGGCCCGCCCTCCGCCCAGTTGTTTTTCTCCTATGTGGATGAGGCCGTTGAGGAAGGTTCCGTTGGTCAATACGACACAGCGACCGGGGATTTCCAGTCCCATGCCGGTGCGGACACCCACCACGGTTTTGTCCTTGATGAGCAGCCCGCTGACCATGTCCTGCCAGAAGTCGATCAAAGGGTGTGCCTCGAGCAGTTGACGCCATTTTCTGGCAAACAGCATGCGGTCGCTTTGGGCGCGCGGACTCCACATGGCCGGTCCCTTGGACCGGTTGAGCATGCGAAACTGCACCATGGTCTCGTCGGTGACGATGCCGGAATATCCGCCCAGGGCGTCGATCTCGCGCACGATCTGGCCCTTGGCCACCCCGCCCATGGCGGGATTGCAGCTCATCTGGGCGATGGAT
>CAYXKO010000577.1:0-1762 GCA_964465435.1 uncultured Saprospiraceae bacterium
ATTTCATTGTCGTTTTGCCTTTTCCTGACTTTGATCCATTTGTATTTTGATCTGGTGACAGCCGATAAGTATTTTTGGTGCGTCTATCCCAGGGATATTTCCAATTGGCATGGCATGTTCACCAGCCATTTTATTCATGGCAGCTGGGAACACCTTTTGAGCAACATCAGTCCATTGGCGGTGACCCTTTTGATGATTTTCTTTTTTTACAGGAGCATAGCCTGGGCTGTGTTTGTGCTCATATGGTTCAGTACGGGTTTTTCCGTTTTTATGTTTGCCCGGGACAATGCGCATATGGGAGCCAGCGGATTGGTCTATGGATTGATCGCCTTTTTGTTTTTCAGCGGTTTTTTCAGACGAAACGTGAAGGCTATTGCACTCATGGTGATCATCGTGATCCTGTATGGCGGATACACCGCCGGATTTTTACCAGTGGACGATCAGGTCTCCTGGGAGAGTCATTTGCTGGGAGCATTCTCCGGACTTTGGACTGCTTTCGTTTTTCGGGAATTCCGGGAATTCGACGAGGAAGCTCCCTACCGGAGGCAGGTCGTGGATGAATCCACGCGGGAGTATTATTTCCCGAGAGACCTCTTTGAAAAAACGATGGAACAAAGGCGCCGTGAAGCAGAGGATGCGCTTAGAAATATCTATCCGGACCCCGATGTGATCGATATCGCCTGATGGGTCCTGGCTAGGAGAATTCTAGTCCCAATTAAAATCAATGTAAGGATACTCTGCCCTGAGATCTTGTTTTTCTTTATTGAGTTTTGTCAGAAAGTCCCTGTGGCTGCTGCTTTCAGGATGCAAAGGCCGGTGGGCGGATTTGGCAAGAACCTGTTTTATTTTTTGATTGATGGCTTGAGTCTCAGCGGTAAAAAAGGACTGGCCAAACTTATGCAGGATGTATTGGATCGCCTCCTCATTGGGATGTACGAGGTCGGATTTGCAAAATCGATAATCTCTCAGATCGTCCATGAATATTTCATAGGAAGGAAAATAATGCAGATAGGCAAGCTTTTCGCATAGCCTCCAGGCAGACTCCAGCAGAATGGCCTTGCTCCGGCTGTTTTCCGCGAAGCCATCCCTGAGATATCGCACGGGACTAATGCTGAGAATGATCCTGCAACCCGGATTCAGTTCTTTCAGTTTGTTCATTATTTTCTCGAAAGTCTGCGTGATCTCTTCAATGGATGCCCTTTTCTTTTCGAAATTATTTTGAGGGATTTTATGACAGTTGGCCACAACCTGTCCCGTCTTTTTATACTGGTAATAATGTGCGCTTCCCCAGGTCATCACGATAACCCTGGATTGCGTCAGTCTGAAATGAGCTGATCCCAGGTCGCGGTTCATTTTATCCAGTGCGAGGTCCCGGTCATGTGCGGAATAAGAACCATGGTGGGCCAAAGAGTGCCATAGGGAGTCATTCAGGATGAGATCCTCTGTTGTATTGGGTTTGTTCTCAATGATCCGATCGAGTTGATCGCAAAGGCTCAGTGGATTGAACGCTATCCCAAACGGACTAAAACCGGTTTTGAATTGGAGATCGCTAAGTCCCTGGTGAAGTTCGTGCGCAAAGCAACTGCCAAGGCAAAGAATCTGATCTGCGTGGTCAATGGCAAAGGGCGATGCCCATTCTCTGAATTCTGTCCTGAAACTGGTCAACTGTTAAATTTACTGTTAAAAGTGCAGCAGGTTTTTAATTGAAGGTCTGTAATTCGTTTGAAAGAATAATTTTGTGTAAAATTATGAAATCCGTTCC
>CAYXKO010000578.1:0-1761 GCA_964465435.1 uncultured Saprospiraceae bacterium
CCGTTTTCAAGCAGAGATTCTAAGGTTTTGGTTGGCTGAGCCCCGTCGGGAGTTCAGCCAATTTTTTTTATGCCCCTTTTGATCCGGGTGCGGTTCATTTTATGAGTACCGGGAAGCTCTTTTTTTTGAAAATTTATCCTTAGTAAAATCTTCATGGGGTATGAGGAACCTTCCGAAAAAAACCTCTGTTTTCCAATTATAGGGGTTTCAAAAATAAGAGGACCGGCAACCATGGTTTTATTGATTTGACATGGGCCTAAACCTTTAAAAGGTGGTTTTATCATTGAATTATGGGCCAGATATAAAGGGGTTTGAACCAAAATCAATAATCATTCATCAATAAAAGATTTCAAATGAAAAAGGAAATCAATACCAATGGAAAAGTGAGCATGTGGGGATTGGCCATGTTTCTCTTTTTGGCCGTATCCCTGTTGAAAGTATCAGCACAGGAAGGCTTAAACGGCTCCGGCGGAAACGCGACAGGTACCGGCGGATCGGTGAGTTATTCCATAGGGCAGCTTTTGTACCATACCCATTCGGGAACGAATGGATCCGTGGCAGAGGGGGTTCAGCAACCTTATGAGATTTCGGTGGTGACCGGGACGGAAGAAGCCGGTGACATTGACCTCGCGGTGTTGGCATATCCCAATCCGGCTGCCGATTTTTTATTGTTGAAAGTGGAGACTCTTGAGTGGAGGAACCTGTCGTATCAACTGTACGGTTTGGATGGGAAGCTTTTACTGACAAACAGCCTGAAAGCTCTCGAGACCCCGATTGACATGCGCAGCTATGTGTCCGGATGCTATGTTTTAAGAGTATTCTCCGGCACAAGGCCGATCAAGGAATTTAAGATTGTTAAAAACTAAGCACCAATTGTTATGAAAAAGAATTTACTATTTGCCGCAGTACTTTTTATGACATACTGCTTTCAATTGCCCTTTGTTTTTGGGCAATCGCCTGACAGGATGAGTTATCAGGCAGTGGTCCGCAATACGAGCAATCAATTGCTTGCCCGCACAGCGGTAGGCATGAAGATAAGCATTTTGCAAGGCTCCACCTCGGGAGCCAGCGTATATGAAGAGATCTACAATCCCAACCCGGTCACCAATGCCAATGGACTGGTATCTGTCGAGATTGGTGGCGGTATTCCGGTTTCGGGTAATTTTCAAGCCATCGACTGGGCCAGGGGACCTTATTTTATCAAAACGGAAACCGACCCCGATGGAGGCACCAACTACACCATCACAGGCATTAGCCAGATGCTCAGCGTACCCTATGCCCTCCATGCCAGGACGGCTGAAAACCTGAAAGCCGGAGAAACCGATCCGCTGTGGAAAGCCAGTCCGTCATTTGGGATCAGCATGGCGCACATTGCAAATTGGAACAGCGCGTTTTCCTGGGGCAATCATGCGGATGCGGGCTACCTGAAAAGCTTTAGCGAAAGAGATCCTCTATGGTCTGCCAGTCCTTCCTTTGGCATTTCGAATTCCCATATTGCTGACTGGAACTCAGCCCTGATGCACAGCACCACCAGCAGTGGTTCCGTGCATGGATCCACGACGGTGGGTGGCAACCTCTTCAGACTGACGGATCCGTCTATGGTCAGTTTTTTGCGTCTGAATGATGATAATAGTGTAAGTGCGCTGAATGCCGCTGATTTTCGTGCGGCCATCGGCGCAGGAACGGGCAATGGTACTGTGATCAGCATTTCAACCATCAACGGTATCACCGGAGGGCCGATCCACACCAACGGTGCCATAG
>CAYXKO010000579.1:0-1757 GCA_964465435.1 uncultured Saprospiraceae bacterium
ATTCTGCACTCAAACAGCAATTCGAAGCCCAGTAATTAAAGTAGGCATTTCCCCGGTCTGGCTGACAACTGGCATTTAAACTCCAGAAGGTGAAAATGACAGACTTTTACTGCATACGTGCCCATTGACCCTTGTTAAGTTCCTTATTTTGGCATGATTCTGGCTGATTTTAACTATCTTTCATTTAGTTTGGTTAAAAGTTTAAAATCTTGACGATAGGCCATACTAAATGGATCATTTTTCAAGCTTTCTTTTTAGTAAGGCATACTTGAAACCAAAATCAGCTATTATTCTTTTGAATCTTTTTATAAAAAGTAACGTGAAACAATACCTGCCTTTCTTACTATACCTGTTATCACTTTCCAAGCTGGAGAGTCAGATGATTAATTCTAACGCTACAACGTATCCACCAACAAATCAACAAAGGATAAGCTATTCAAATAAATCTTTACAAATTGAACATGTTCAAAGACTCTTGAGTGGCTTCCGCATCCTTGAAAAAGATGCAAATTCATATCCTTCAAGATTCCGTTGTGAGAGGAGCCCTTTTCTGAAATCTTCCATGTCTCCTAAAGAATGGGCTGATAATCTGCGCTCCCTACTTGGCCTTGCAAAAGAAAGTGGGATCGACTACATCCTGCAAGATGAGCAGTCTGACCTCAAGGGCAACCTACACCTTAAATTCGAACAAACGTTTGATGGGTATCCTGTCTTTGGTGGCCAATATTTTGTCCATGTATACACGGATCAAAGCATCATGGCACATGGCCATGTATGTTATCCTGATAAAAATCAAGCCATCCAAATATCGGCAGATCAGCTTTCTTCAATAGCACATCAGTATTTCTCTGCACTGTCTATATTGGAAAACGACGCATCCCTTCTTGATCCTGTCGTCACAAATAATAAACTTGGTTACTGGTTCGATAAAAACACAAATAACTGGCAGCTCGTATATCGAACCGAACTGCTCGTTCAGGGCATTCATTCATGGATATTTTGGATCGATGCCCAAAATGGAAAGGTGTTGAAATCTTTAAAAAATGAATGCAGTTTTCATTGTGAAAAAGATCCCAAACAAATCATTAAAAATGAATTTGCAAAGAATACTATTGATCGTACTCACGATCGTAAAAATATAATTTCAAGTAGCGAATCCATTTCCCCAAATGGTGCCGAATCAACAATAGCAAAAGATCTCCTTGGTAAAGACAGAATATTGCAGGTATGGAGAGAAGGAACTGACGTATACCTTATCGATGCTTCACGACCGATGTTTCAACCTGGAATGTTTAATCTAAATGCTCCGAAGGGAGCTATATGGACCCTGGATGCAAAAAATTCCAACAATCCAAGCCCAGGACAAATCAGCTCGAAGAATAATACATGGTCTCCATTTGCCGTGTCTGCACATTATAATGCGGGAGAAGTATTCAACTATTTTTACAGCACACATGGCCGTAACTCAATAGATGGTAAAGGTGGTACCATCCAGTCTTATATTAATTTCGGCCAAACGTATTCAGGTGCCTTTTGGTCAAATGGAACGATCTATTATGGGAATGGAAATGTAAATCAAGGGTACTACGAATTTGCAAAAGGACTTGACATAAGCGGCCACGAAATTTCGCACGGGGTCATTGATGCTACTGCTGGCCTGGAATACGATGCGGAAAGTGGTGCCATCAATGAATCTTTTGCTGACATCTTTGCTGTAATGGTCGACCGGGACGATTGGACCTTAGGCGAAGACGTAA
>CAYXKO010000580.1:0-1752 GCA_964465435.1 uncultured Saprospiraceae bacterium
GGCGGCTCAGGTGACCAATCAGGCTGCATTCAAAAATTTTGAAACGACCTCCTGTTCAAACGCGAAATTTATCTGGACTTCCAACCTGATTCTGGACAATCTGGTGCTGGTCAGAAAAACAGTAGGGACCAGCTCTGTTTCGGACTCAAGGCCGGCGGGGGATCTATTGATCCAAAATCCATTTTATGAAAAAATCAGCTTTGTTGCCAGGCAGGATCTGCAGCATGCGTCCGTAAGCTTGTACGACGTCATGGGACGCCAGGTCGCTCAATGGCCGGATGTGTCCTGCCCTGCTAACGAAAGAACCGAACTCGACCTGCCCATAGCAGCAAACGGATCCATTTACTATCTCAAAGTTCAAAGCCCGTCAGGACATTTTTCCACCCAACTGCTTCATTTTTCTCATTGACCTTCAATTCCAAGATTATGTTTAAGAAACTGTTCTTCGTTCCGATACTTGCTGTGCTCGCAGCCACAGCATTCTCCCACGACAGCAGAGGAATCCATTCCCCCCTGCGCGAGTGGCAACTCAATGACCACCGTCATCTGCATGGTTCATTTTTGATGATGCGCGACGATACGGTTTTTCTGGAAAACGAAAAGGGCAGGGTTCAACCTGTTCCGCTTTCAGCTCTTTCCAAAAAAGACCAGGATTTTGCCCTTGGAAAAATGGACCATATTGAACAATTGAATCAATCAAGCCTGTCTAATCATGCAGTGCAGCTGCAGGAGTATCGCTCCGTTTCAAAATCAAGAGCGATGTTCTTCGGTCTTGTCTTGCTGGCCTTAGCGTTTCTGGGTTCCTCTTTCGTTTTGGTGAAAAACAAGAAGATGGCACTTGCCTTTTCGCTCGGCTGCGCGGTCATCCTGTTTGCCTTCAGGACCAGGATCACCACAGAAATACTCGGCACGGATCCCCTTTTTATGGATTCGGCCTTCGAGCCTTTTAAGCCACAAGTGGCGACCCGTTGGGACAACACCTGGTTTTACGTCGAATCAAAGGGAATTCCCACCACCCATTCGATGATGGCGGGCATCACCAAATGGCAGCAGCAGGTGCCCATCCCTCAGTGTTATATCGGATCAAATGCATGGCAGATCCCGCTCAATCCTGTTTTGGCGCAAACGCCCGTACCGGTCAATCAGCAACATTTTTTAAGAGGTGCTGTGGCCATTGCGGCAAACGGCATCCCGATATTCAATCCTTACACCAACACCGGTGTGGATGCCTTTCTGGATGGCCAGCTCGATCGCTGGGGCGGCCACTGCGGACGTGCAGACGATTATCACTACCACATCGCTCCCCTGTTTCTGGATACCCAAACGGTCGATATTCTCCCGATTGCCTTTGCCCTCGACGGTTTTGCAGTCTATGCGGACCGAGAACCGGACGGCTCGCCCATGATGCCACTTGACAGCAACCATGGACATTTTGACGGAAAGGGAGGCTACCACTACCACGGTTCTGCCACAGCTCCCTACATGATCGGCAACATGGTCGGCCAGGTGACAGAAGATGCGACGATGCAGATCGTCCCTCAGGCCAGGGCCATGCCCGTTCGCCCTTCCCTTACTCCGCTCACAGGCGCCACGATCACCGACTGTAAACCCAACAGCACCTCAAACGGCTATACGCTGAGTTATACCAAAGGTGGCGAGACCTACAAGGTGGATTACGAATGGACGAAAACCGGCGTGTACACCTTCCGCTTTATCTCTCCAAACGGCACCACTACCGAAACCTACAATGGC
>CAYXKO010000581.1:0-1752 GCA_964465435.1 uncultured Saprospiraceae bacterium
CCAAGCAGAGCGCGGATCGTCACCACAGTATCCTTCTGACAGTCCAGTACATCGTACATCCGAATGATGTAAGCATCCGGAGGGAGCTTGCCGTAGAAACTGGTGGTATCCTTGCCGCTGCCGTTGATGCTGTAACGTACAGGACCAATGGGAGAGCGGGCGAAAATTTTTATGCTGCCGCTGGGTGAGCCGGCACAGGAAGGCTGAACCTCGATCTTGTCCAGGATGATCGTCGAGTAGGGCAGGACCCTGATCTTGCCGGATACCGAGCAACCATTTTTCGGATAGGTCCGGTAACTGTATTCTCCTTCAAATAGAAAAGTGCCGCTCCTGCCTGAGTCAGTTGTCATGAGCCTTCGGTCAAAAACATCCTTCCAGGATATGGAATCAAAACGTCCAAAATCGGGGACCATGAAATTATAGAATCGGTCTTCGCACGAAAACCAGACCGTGTCGGGTATGCCCACCTTGTGGTGCACGGTGTCAATCCCTACGAGCAGGGTATCAGTGGAAATGCATTCCGGATTGGGTGCTGTGATGCGCGTATAATAGGTTCCCGGAATGCGGATGATCTGGCGGGGATTCCTCTCCTGGATGCCGCTGATGCCGGGGCCTTTGAATTCAAAATTATAGGATGGCTTGAAATTGAGCAGGGTGGCCGATATGTCGAGCGTGTCCTTCGCACAGGTAAGCGTGCGGTCCGGGCCCAGCAGCCCGACCGGAATGGCCAGATTCTTGATCACCGTGACAGTGTCGGTTGTTTCGCAGCCATTGCTCCGGTTGCGCACGTTCATGATGTAGGTGCCTGGCTGGTCCACGATCGGCTTTCGCAGGGTGCCATTGTTGCCGTTGATGCCGGGTCCTGTCCAGATGATTTGGGCAATTGAATCAGGCAAATCCGTATTTCCATCTAGCAATACACTTACAAAATCACAAGTGATGGCCCGGTCGGGTCCGGCATTCACCAAAGGCAGGCCCGATTCATTTTTGACTACTATGGAATCCAGGGATTCGCAATTCAGCACAGTATCCCGTATCAGCAAATAGTATTTGCCGGCAGTTCGGACCACGATCTTCTCGAGGTTTCTTTCACCTGCACCAATTCCGGGTCCTGCCCAAAAGAACTTGAGGTTTCGGCCAATGGACTGGCTTCCATCCAATACCGCCGTGTCATGCAGACAACTGATGTCCCAGTTTTTGATCAGGCTGACCATGGGAAGGGTGTCGGGCTTAGATACCACAACCGTATCGGTGTCTTCGCATCCGGAAATCTGATGCCTGATTCTTAATACGTAATTGCCTGCCAGTGATACTTTGGTGCTGAAGCTGTCGCGGTTTGTACTGTCGATGCCAGGTCCGTCCCACATGGGGATAAATAAGGTTGAGCGCGTGCTCTGGTTGCCCCCCAGGTTTATGAGGGCAGAGTCGCAGGGTAGGGTTCTGTCCGGTCCTGCATCCGCCACAGCCCGGGTGGTGTCCAGGCTTACCTGAACAGAGTCATAGGCAATACAATCATTGGCGAGGTTTTGTATTTTGAGGATATACAGGCCTGACCGGATCACCGAGGGCGCAGGCTCAAATTTATTGGTAGGATTGATTCCAGGTCCTGACCACTCCAGTGAAAAACCGGGACCAAGATCTGAGCTATCTGAACTCAATGTTGCGGATGAATCCAGACAGTTGATCAACAGATCCTTTCCCGCAAAAGCTTTGGGTTTCAGGGTATCTGATTCAACCAAAACCGTATCGGTT
>CAYXKO010000582.1:0-1743 GCA_964465435.1 uncultured Saprospiraceae bacterium
CCGGATTATACGGGGCCCATTGCCATCCGCGGCCTTGCCCGCGATGCACGGGTCAAGATCACCGATGTCACTGGCCGGCTGGTCTTTGAGACCTTTGCCACGGGTGGTCAGGCCCTCTGGTATGGCAAGGATTATTTGGGCAATCCCGTAGCCGCAGGCACCTACCTGGTATTTGCCAACAGCACCAAGGACTTTGACACCAGCGAAGGCCTCGCGGGAAAGATCGTCGTGGTGCGGTGATCGGGAAACTGAACCTTTGCTGAGGGTAGAATCTGGGCAACTTGATTTTCAGATCTCTTTACTTCAGTATCTCCATTTTCAAAAAAAATCCCCCTCCGCCTGCTCCGCAGAGTTTGTGGTGGTGACCTTCTCCTGACCATTGTGATTTTAATGCCGCAGGGATGAATTCATCCATGTATTCTTTTTGAAACAGGCTGATTTTCTGCCATTGCCGTATGACAGCATCCGCATCTCTTTGGATCAGGGCCCCGATGAGGGCCTCGTTGGCAGGGAGGAGTATTTGTTCAAATTTTTCCCTGAACGGAGGATCTTCCATTTTTTGATTGAAATGGCCGACCCACTGACGGGTGGATCGGGGAATGCCGCTGTCCACCAGGCTGATCCGGTATTGTTCAGTGTGCAGTAAAATCTCGTGGTCCGGCATGATCAGGGTGGTATGGCGGCTGACTACAGGTCTGTTGAGGTAAATGATCAATGGGTCCAAACCCGAACTGTTGCCATGAAAATGAGATTCCATCGCTGCAAACAGGGATTTCAGGGTTTGCGGATATTCTCCGGCATGCCCGCCGTAGCGATCCCAGACTGCCGCCACCACAGAGCCGCTGCTGCCCAATCCGGAAGAAACCGGAATGTTGGACTGCAGGTACAGCCCCGCGCTCAGATCTGATTCAAGCCGATGGAGATCCAGCTGATCGTGCAGGGGACCCGGCTGCGCCAGGTATTGGTGGAAAGCCATCAAGCTTTCGTCAGGACCTTCCTGCCAGGCCCAGTTAGCCCAGAATCCCGGATAGGGCAGTCCCAGTGCGCTGCCACCTCCCAATACCGCGTATTCGCCCGCAAGAAGTAACTTGGCAGGATATCGCTTATGGGGAATTGACTCTGTGACAGACATGCTCCGGCAATAATAAGGAATCCCGGGATTTGGTTCAGGGGATTATTGAGATCGAAGGATTTTGAAAAATTAGATTAGTCTAAAATAAAAATTAAACAAGCCTTATAATATTTATGTTGGATTGTTTCGCTGACTACTTTTGTCGCCTAATATCCTTTGAATTATGAGCATACTGGACATCAAAGTTCCCTCCATAGGAGAATCCGTCACCGAAGTGACCCTGGCCAAGTGGTTGGTCCGGGACGGCGAAATGGTGACCATCGATCAGCCGATCTGCGAATTTGAGTCGGACAAGGCCACTTTTGAGCTTCCTGCCGAGAAATCCGGAAAACTGATCCATAAGGCCAGCCAGGGAGATGACCTGGCCATCGGGGCCCTGGTCGCGCAGATCGATACCGCTGCCGAAGGGGCATCCGTAGCCTCCCCGGCGGTCGCCGCCAGTCCTCAGTCACCGGATGTGGCCGCTCCCTCCAGGCAAGAGCTGCCCGCTGCACCGGCAGCGGCCAAGATCATGCGGGAAGAAAGCCTGTCACCGGCCGATGTGGCGGGTACCGGCCGGGAAGGACGCATCACCAAGGCCGACGTCCTGGATGCTTTGGCCAAAAGGGCAG
>CAYXKO010000583.1:0-1740 GCA_964465435.1 uncultured Saprospiraceae bacterium
ATTTACCTGATCATCAGCAGGACGATCTACTTCAAATTGATCAGGACAGGCAGCAACCGCATGATCGAGGTGATCCTGGTAGGGACGGCCGCAGAGTGCGAGCTGGCCGAATCCATATTGAGTTATGCCACCGTGCCATACCGGGTGATCCGGAGGATGCCGGGCGAGACTCCGGGGTTTTCATCCCTTGAATTTTCAAGAATGGTCGAGGCGTTAAGGCCGGACCAGGTGATTGTTTGTTCGCCGGATCAGCCTTTTCATGCGGTCATGCAATTGATGTCCGCTGTGCCCGAGGGAGTTGAAGTCAAATTAATGACATCCGGCGGCACCGGGATAATTGGCAGTCCATCCAGGAATTCGCAGGGAGAAATGTACACCATGGACCTGCGTTATCATGTCCAGAAGCAGTCCTACCGGCGACAAAAACGGATTTTTGACATCTGTTTTTCTCTTTGGCTACTTTTGTTTTTTCCACTATTTGCCCTTCTCAACAAGAAGCCCTGGAGATTCTTCAAAAATATTTTATCCGTGCTTTTGGGAAAGAGTCATTGGGTCGGGATCCCCGCAGACCTGTCCCGATCGATGCAGATCCCGGAAGGCAAACCACTTGTACTGATGCCTCATCCGTTTGACCAAAAGCTTTCCGGCACCACTTTTTCGCAACAATACGTGTTGCATTATGCCATGTACTATTCTGTTTGGATGGATCTGGATATTTGTTTGAGAAATCTTCAGGCTTTGGACCAATAGAAATAATATGGAGCTAAATCAAATTAAGGACCTCATCCGAGAGTTTGAACCCCGCCTGGTTCAGATCCGGAGGCGATTGCACTCCATGCCGGAGTTGTCCTTTAAAGAGGAGCATACCTCTGCGATGATCAGGACCCTTCTGGACGAATGGGGGATCTCCTATAGTGCAGGATGGGCCGGACACGGGATCGTCGGTCTGTTGGAAGGAGAAAAATCAGGGTCTGAAAGGGTGATTGCACTCAGGGCGGACATGGATGCCTTGCCAATTAAGGAAGAATCCAGCTATCCATTCCCTTCTCAGAACGAAGGAATCATGCATGCCTGCGGGCATGATGTCCACATGAGCTGTTTGCTGGGAGCCTTGTATGTGCTTCAAAATACGCGGAAAGAATGGAGCGGCCGGGTCAAGTTCATTTTTCAACCTGGAGAGGAACTGCTCCCGGGAGGCGCCTCCCTTCTGATCGCAGAAGGGGTCCTCAGAAATCCGGTGCCGGAACTCATATTGGGATTGCATGTGCAGCCCGGACTGCCTGTGGGCAAGGCCGGAATTTGTGCAGGGCCCAGCATGGCTTCTTCAGATGAGCTTTATCTGGAGCTTTCCGGACCCGGAGGTCATGCCGCCATGCCACATCTGGCTGCGGATCCCGTATTGGCTGCCGCCAGGATCATAACCGGTATACAGGAGCTGATGAGCCGGGAGCGACCACCCATGGTGCCCGCCGTTTTGGGGTTTGGGAAAATTGAAACCGAAGGGGGAGCGACCAACATCATCCCGTCCAGGGTCAGGCTGGAAGGTACATTTCGGACCCTGGATCCGGAGTTCAGAAATCAAATGCACGAACGCCTAGAGACATTTGTCCGATCCACGGCAGAGGCCGGCGGGGTACAGGCTGTATTGAGGATTGTCAGAGGCTATCCCGTCTTGGTCAACCAACCTGAAGCAGCTAACAAATGGTCCCGGTTTGCTTCAGAATATATTGGATCAGAGGG
>CAYXKO010000584.1:0-1737 GCA_964465435.1 uncultured Saprospiraceae bacterium
CTTACGCGTTCCCTCCCTTATCGCACTGCCGTGCGATACCCTGCCAAAGGCAGGGCTCGGTCGGTCAAGCCATAAGCCAATAGCCCTAGTTCCGTTTCTCATTTCAGGTTGAACCAGTACCTTTGGGACGCAAAACCATCAAGCCATGCTGAAAATTCACTTACTCCCCATTTTGTGCATTGCTGCACTGACCGGCGCCTTCGTCGTGGGTGCATACTCACAGATCTCCTTGAAGCCAATAATTTTGAAGGAGTCCCTGCAGGCACCCCTGGATCCTTCCCGGTCGTCCTTGCCCCCTTTTCAAAGCGGCGATCCGAATGCCATTCTGGACGGGATCCTGGATTCCGTCTTCCGCGCAAATCCCGTCAAGGGGATTACGGCGGCGGTCATTCTGCCCGACGGAAGGGTGTGGAAGGGCGCAAGGGGCATAGCCAGCCAGGTCCCGAATGACAGCCTTTCCAGCTCGGACCTGATGGGCATGGGCAGCATCTCAAAATCCTTCACCGCCGCCGCCATTTTTAAGCTGGTAGAGGCGGGTAAACTCAGCCTCGACGACACCCTCGGCAGTTACCTTCCGCCATGGAGAAACATCAACCGGAAGATCACGCTGCGGCAATTGCTGAACCATACCAGCGGCTTAAACAACTACACAGACAATCCTCAGTTTTGGAACCAGGTCAACCTCAATCTCAGCAAGGTATTTGAACCGGAGGAGATCCTGGCCAATTTTGTCCTGGCTCCGCTTTTCTCGCCGGGGGCCCGATGGTCTTACAGCAACACCAACTACCTGATTGCACATTACCTCATCGAAAAAGTTTCCGGGAAGAGCTATGCGGCATTCATACGGGAAAACCTCCTGGATCCTGCGGGCCTCTTGCACACCTATGTCTACCCCTGGGAAAGCCCCCGGGAGAAGGTGGCTCACCTTTTTTACGACATCGATGGCAATGGCAGTCTGGATGATTGGCAGGCTGCGGGCTTATCCCTTCAGGGGATCTTCAGCGGGGCGGGCGGCGCCGGCTGCCTGATGACGGATGCCACGGATCTGGCCAAGTGGATGCGGGCCCTGAGCAGCGGCCAGATCCTCACCGAATCCTCCTGGAAGGAAATGACTGCGGCCGTAAACATCAGCACAGGCAGACCGACCACCGGTCCGGGATACGGTGGCGGAGTGATCATTTCCTATTTCATGGGAAAACCCTATTACGGGCACGACGGGAATATCTTCTACCAGTCGGTGTGCTTTCATTTTCCGGGCTGCGGTTATACGTTTGCAGTGCAAACCAATGACGCCGCAGACCAGAGGGCCCTGTCCGCCTTCACAAACACTGCGGTGCTCGCGCTCTGCCGGGAAGGGAGCACCAGCCTTGATATCCTGCGCGATGCAAGCTGGTCTTTAGCGCCCAATCCGGTCCGCGAAAAGTTGATGATCAGCGGCCTCAAACCAGGACAAAGGATGCAGCTGCTGGACCTGCAGGGCAGGCCCCGGATCGCATTCACCGCAGATGAAGAGGAGGAATGGCTGGATGTGCGGGATGTTCCCGCAGGCTTGTATTTTCTGTCGTCAGAAGGAAGGACGGAAAAGCTGCTGGTACAGCACTAAAAGTCAACGCGCGCAGTCTGCCCGGACAGATTCATCCTGCTGACCGTTTTCGGTCGGTCACTACTTTTCGTTAATTCTTTCCAGGTGCAGGGTGAGCTCGGGCGTGTTCAGCGGGGTCTGCAGCCGCGTGTGCT
>CAYXKO010000585.1:0-1726 GCA_964465435.1 uncultured Saprospiraceae bacterium
CTCAATTTTTGCAAGCCCGGAGTAAAAAGCGGCTTCGGGAACCAATTGAGAAGCCCTGCCATGGTCGGGATGTCTGTCAGACACGGCATTGGTCAAAATCAGATCCGGCCTGCACTGCCGTATGACCGGGATGATCGCCCGGATGCTTTCTTCATTGATGGTGAAAAATCCATCCTTAAGGTCCAGTATCACCCTAAACCCGGCACCCAGAATCTGAGCGGCACGCTCAGCCTCTTTTTTTCTAAGCTCCGCCGTGCCCCTTGTACCCAGCTCGCCCTGCGTCAAATCCAGGATGCCAAAACGATAACCCATGGCCCTGTGTGAGGCAAGGGTGCCTGCACAAGACAACTCAATGTCATCCGGATGGACGCCTATGGCGAGAATGTCCACCGGTTTCAAGTCCCCGACTACCATCTGATCAATGCTGAACCCCAGGTAAAGCCACCGCCGAATGCCGCCAGACATACCAGGTCGCCACTTTGAATCTTACCCGACTCCCAGGCTTCCGACAACGCTATGGGTACGGATGCGGCCGTGGTGTTGCCATACTTCTGGATATTGTTCCAAACCTGATCATCCCTAAGTCCCATGGATTTTTGTACAAACTGGGATATCCTCAGGTTGGCCTGATGGGGTATCAACATGCTGATGTCAGATGGATTCAATGCGTTGGCCTGAAGTGCCTCCCGGATAACTTCCGGAAATTTGGTGACCGCTGTTTTAAAAACCAGCTGACCGTTCATGTTTGGAAATATGTTTTGATCCTTCCACATCTTTTCAGTCAGAAAAATGCCCCCGTAGTCCTGCTCCGGATATCCGAACTGCTCAGTACCCAAATGGTATCCGCCATGACAGCCCGGATTGATGAAGGCCAGTTCTTCGGCATGGGTGCCATCTGAGTGCAAATGGGTCGACAAGATCCCGCGACCAGATTCCTGCGAAGGCTGTAATATAACCGCCCCGGCTCCATCCCCAAAAATCACCGTGACGTTTCGTCCCCGATCGGAAAAATCGAGACCCATGGAATGCATTTCAGCGCCGATCAGAAGCACATTTTTATATTGACCCGTACGAATGAAGGCATCTGCGACTGATAGCCCGTAGACAAATCCGGAGCATTGATTGCGTATGTCCATGGCAGGAGCTTCCTTATGGGTGATCCCCATCTCGCGCTGCACCAGGACACCGCAACCCGGGAAAAAATAATCAGGACTTAATGTCGCAAAGAGGATCATGTCCACATCCTCCTTGCTGATGCCGGCCCTTTCGATCGCCTTTTCTGCCGCACGAGCCCCCATGGTGGTGGTGGTCTCCTTGTGGGGCATGCCGTATCTGCGTTCCTTGATACCGGTACGCTCCTGTATCCAGGCATCGGAAGTATCCATTAGTTTTTCAAGCTCGGAATTGGGAACCACCCTCTCGGGCACATAATGGCCAATTCCTGCAATGACCGTCCTGATCATGATCTTATTTTTGAATGATAAATGACTTCACTCCGGATTCGTTGCGATCGGAAACCAAAAGGTAATACTTTCCGGACGGCAAATGGTCCGTATCCAGCTGCATGTCCGGTCCCGGACAGGTCCCAGCCCCGATGGTCCGACCCACAGCATCCCTGATGAGGTAATTAGAACCCGCAGGCAGACCGCTAAGCCTGATAAAATCCACTGCCGGATTAGGACCTATGTCCCAGCCAGGTAATTCCTGATCAGCAGAAGCGGAGACC
>CAYXKO010000586.1:0-1717 GCA_964465435.1 uncultured Saprospiraceae bacterium
GGTGCCAGTTACCTGGCTTTGCCGAGTGATCGCTTCGAATTGACCACCATGATAGACTTCAACTCATCTGTCTTGGGGCAGCAATATGCCACCCTGGTCAATCTGGATGAGTATAAGTCTGAAATTTCACCCTGCAGGACATTTGTCTTCCTGCACGAGCTGGAAAAGCTCCTGGATCAAAACCTGATAAAAGGAGGGGATCTCGACAATGCGATAGTATTGGTGGACAGGGTCATGAACCAGGATGAACTGGACGCCCTGGCCAAAAAGCTCAATAAGCCTTCCGTCAAGGTTGAAAAGGAAGGGGTCCTGAACACCATATCGCTTCATTTTGCCAACGAACCGGCAAGGCATAAACTGCTGGATGTGCTGGGGGACCTGACCTTGATTGGCAAACCGATCCAGGGTAAGATCATCACTTCCCGTTCCGGGCATAAATCAAATGTGGAGTTTGCCAGGGCCTTGAAGAAAAAACTGGCCGAGCTTAAAAAAGGCGAAGGGGTGCCTGGATATAACCCGGACTCTGATCCGGTGGTTGGGGTCCAGGAAATACAAAAAATGCTTCCCCACAGATATCCCTTCCTTTTGGTCGACAAGGTGATAGAAATGGGGGAGAACCATGTGGTCGGGATTAAAAATGTGACCATAAACGAAGGCTTGTTTCAGGGACATTTCCCGGGTAATCCGGTCTTTCCGGGAATGCTGCTGCTGGAAGCCCTTGCCCAGACGGGTGGGGTGCTGGCACTCAGCAAACAAGACGAGCCGGATCGTTATGATACCTACTTTGTCAAGGTGGAAAACGCTCGTTTTCGCCAGAAAGTCGTGCCGGGAGATACTTTGATATTGAAAATGGAATTAATTTCGCCCATTCGCAGAGGATTGGTCCATATGATGGGGACTGCGTTCGTAGGGTCCAAGCTGGTATGTGAAGCTGAATTAACCGCCCAAATAGTCAAACGAGTTTCATGATGTCTCCACAATCCAATGTCAGCCCGAAGGCAAAAATAGGAGAAGGCACAATCATAGAGCCTTTTGCCACAATCAACGATGATGTTGTGATTGGTAAGAATTGCTGGATTGGCCCTTATGTGACTATTATGAATGGGGCACGCATCGGGGACAACGTGAAAATATTCCCGGGAGCCGTCCTCAGCGCCATACCCCAGGATCTCAAATACAACGGGGAGTTTACCACCCTCGAGATCGGCAACAATACGATCATCAGAGAATTTTGTACGTTAAACAAAGGGACAAAAGCGGCGAGTACAACACGCATTGGTTCCAACTGCCTTTTGATGGCATATGTCCATGTTGCCCATGATTGTATTATCCATGACCATGTGATTTTGGCCAATAATGTGACCCTGGCCGGGCACATAGAGATCTCCTCACATGCCACCTTGGGTGGTTTGACAGCCGTACATCAGTTTGTTAAAATAGGATCCCACGTAATGATTGGCGGAGGATCACTAGTCTCCAAGGACGTGCCTCCATTTGTCAAGGCCGCCAGAGAGCCGCTCATGTATGAGGGCGTAAACATCATAGGCTTAAGGCGCAAGGGTTTTACAAAAGAACAGATTGACCGAATCCATGAAATCTACAGGTACATGTTTGTGAAGCACAGGAATGTGACCAAGGCAGTACAGGAAATCCAGCGCGAACTGCCCGAAAGTCCTGAAAAGACATTTATCCTCGATTTTATCAACAACAGTGAGCG
>CAYXKO010000587.1:0-1712 GCA_964465435.1 uncultured Saprospiraceae bacterium
CACACGTACTGGTGGCGGGCAATGCCGTATTTCAGGCTCCGGATCCTGCAGAGATGATTGCCAGGCTCAAAGCGGTAAGCGTGGGCAATTTTGTGTGAGGATTTCCGTTTTGCAATCCATGTCCCCGGTCCCTTTGCGCATTTTCATTTGTTGCCTGCTCGCATTTGCATTTTCGCCATACACGGTGGAAGCACAGCTGCGCATCAGTGGCAGGGTGACCGATCAGACCAGCGGATCGCCCCTTGCCCTGGCGGTCGTCTACATACCCGAATCATCCGCCTGGACAGAAAGCGATTCGACCGGCCTTTATTCCTTATCCTGGACCGGGAAATTTCCCGTCGTCCTGCGCGTAAGAAAACTCGGCTATGAGACGGCAGAGATCCGAATCGACAAACAGGAAGGACGCATTCTGGGCGATTTTTCTCTCAAGCCATTGAGTTCCCGCGAGGTGGAGGTCCGGGCCAGGCGTCCATCCGACGAATCGACCATCCGGGAAAGGGCGGACGCATTCGTCATGATGCCTTCCGCCAGCGGAAACATAGAGAGCATCCTGCCCAGCATCGGACTGGGGGTGCGCTTCAGCGCGGGTGGCGAGCTTTCCAGCCAATACAGTGTGCGGGGAGGCAGCTATGACGAAAACCTCGTTTTTGTCAATGACTTTGAGATCCTCCGGCCCCAGCTGATCCGGAATGGCCAGCAGGAAGGCCTTTCTTTCCCCAATCCGGACCTGATCCGCGATCTCAGTTTCTCGTCGGGCGGCTTTGAGGCGAGGTATGGAGACAAACAGTCCTCCGTGCTGGACATCCGCTACAAAATACCGGACTCGCTGAGGGGTAGTTTCTCTGCCAGCCTGTTGGGCATGCAGGCCCATCTGGAAGGCAGCAGCTCCCTGTTCAGCAAAAGCGGCATCAAAAATTTCAGATTCCTCACCGGCTTCCGGTATAAAACCAATCAGTACCTGCTCAACAGTCTCGATGTGCAAGGAGAATACCAGCCGCACTTTTACGATTTCCAAACCTTCCTGAGTTACGACCTGCATCCCTCCTGGCAGTGGAACTGGATCGGCAACATCAACGCATCCCGATTCAGCCTGGTGCCCGAGTCGGGGAGCCAGGCAAAAGGCAACCTGTTTTTCATCCTGCGCCTCAATACTTTTTACGAAGGAATGGAAAGCGACTATTTCAACCAATTCATGACCGGCACCAGCCTGAGCTATTTTCCCAAAAAAAGAAAAAACCTGTTTTTTGTAAAATGGATCTCCACGCTCTACCGGGGCCAGGAGGCAGAACAATTTGACGTGATCGGATATTACAGGCTCTCGGAGATCGAAAGCGATCAAAAGGACCCTGAGGGAAGAGAAGTGCGCCTTTGGGGCGAAGGGATCCAGCAGGTGTATGGCAGAAATTACCTCGACAACCTCGTACACCACCACGAGCTGCGCGGAGGATGGCAATTTGATTTGCCCGGCATCCTGCAAAAGCACTACCTCAACTATGGGATCAATCTCAGGCAGGAATTATTCCTGGACAGGATCCGGGAATGGGAACGCATCGATTCCGCAGGTTATTCGCTGCCCTATCTGCAGGACTCCATCGTACTGAACTCATTTATCAGCAGCGAAAACCGATTCAGCAACCTGAAGACCGCCTTCTGGATCCAGGACCAGACCCAATTCAATCTGTCGAAAAAATGGTCGGGCGAAATAACCGGAG
>CAYXKO010000588.1:0-1707 GCA_964465435.1 uncultured Saprospiraceae bacterium
ACTTGCAAATCAATTACCATATTCAAAATTTTAATTTATTTAGGACAGGTGTGATTTGTCCTAAAATTTAATGGATTTAGAATAGGATATATAGGAGATATGATAAATAGGTTTATGTAAATCTGAGTCCTATGCCCAGACCCGCGAATAAATCCGAATTGTTGGAACAAGGCAAGCTGAAATATGAGGCCCTGTTGGAATGCATCGATGCCCTGTCCGAAAAGGAGCAAAACAGGGAATTTCCGCCGGGTACCATGAACCGCAACATCCGCGACGTACTGATGCATCTACATCATTGGCATCTGCTGTTCCTGGATTGGTATGCAAAGGGTATGAAGGGAGAAAAACCGGAGATACCTGCCAAAGGATATTCCTGGAAAACAACTCCTGAGTTGAATCAATGGATCCGGGAGCAATATCTGGATGTCAGTCTGAAGGCTGCCCGGAAAAAATTGGATGAAAGTTTTGGGAACATCCGGGAGCTGATCAAACACCATACGAACGAAGAACTATTTGAAAAGAAAAAATATCCCTGGACGGGCAGCACTTCCCTGGGAGCCTACCTCGTTTCAGCCAGCTCCAGTCATTACGATTGGGCATTCAAGCTGATCAAGAGGGCAACATTGCATTCCAAATGATCCTGTTGCAATATTATTCTCTTTGATGAAATTTGTATACAGATTGTCTTAAATAATATGCAGGAATTAAATACACCAAAGCTTTTTTAAATGAAAGTGGAATATCTGACTCTATTGTGTTTACCCTTTGTAAGCTGCATGGAGAGCAAAGGAAAAGTGATAGACTTGAAACCGACACACAGCTTGAAAGATACGACCCGACTCGTAGGCGGTGGTTGCGAGGGCTGCGAAATCATGTACGTCGGCATGCCCGAAGAGGTTTTATCTGAACATACCAGCCCCGGATGGTCTCAGGGCCGGCAGAAACTGTGGCTCACGGGTCAGGTTTTTCATCGGGATGGAAGGACACCCGCCTCCGGTGTGCTCATTTATTACTGGCACACGGATGACCGGGGCTTATATACGGCAGATGAACGGACCCCTGCGGAGGCCAGGATACACGGAAGACTCCGGGGTTGGATCCGGACTGACGGGAGCGGCCGCTATGCGATCAGGACCTCCAGGCCGGCCGCCTATCCGGATCAGGACATTGCCCAGCACATCCATCTGTCGATCAGGGAGCCGGACCTCCCCAACGAGTATTTTGCCGATCTCTATTTTGAGGACGATCCCTTGTACGAGCCTCACCGCAAGAGGTACGGACAGGCTGACAGGGCGGGAATAGAAATATTGAAAGTCCGGAAGGAGGGAGATGTACAGATCGCGACACACGATGTCATCCTGGGATTGAATATTCCGGATTATCCGGTACGCAGATAAGGCATACCGATGATTGCATGCAAGGGCATATTTTCCAATGACAGCCTGCATGCGAGACAATAACTTGTACCATTTGCGGTGATTCGATGGAGATATTTAATTCAAAATCCCAATTTTTCCCGGCTGACCGGGCGAGGCAGTTTAAAACTGCGAAACGTTAAGTGTATTTTTGGGATGTGCTT
Organism: uncultured Saprospiraceae bacterium; assembly: GCA_964465435.1. Taxonomy (GTDB): domain Bacteria; phylum Bacteroidota; class Bacteroidia; order Chitinophagales; family Saprospiraceae; genus Vicinibacter. Next base: position 1,580 of record CAYXKO010000588.1, read on the forward strand.
TTTGCTTCAGGACGTCTTACCTCATCACCACAAATCGTCTGATGATCCTGGACTGGTCGCTGAGTGCTGTTTCAACGAGGTAGGTTCCGGGCATCAGATCCGAAATGGAAAGACGGGTCCTGTTCTCA
>CAYXKO010000589.1:0-1701 GCA_964465435.1 uncultured Saprospiraceae bacterium
ACCAGCAGCACGTCCATTTCCTGGGTGGACAGGTAAGATCCGGAGTCAATTTTCTTAAATACCTTTTGTATCATTTTGGCTGCATCCTGGGTGCGGTTTAAATGGTAAAGCACCAGGGCAATCATGGCCTCGTCCCTTATGTCCGAGCCATAATGCCAGAAAGACTCGCTATAAGGCTGGATCTGATCCGGCAATCCAGCGAGCAGTTTGGTGGCAAGGTCATTTTTACCGGCCAGAGCATAAGCACCAGCCAGTATCCAGGAAGGCATGGTCGCCCTGTCCTTTCTCATGGACAATTGATTCATGGAAGTCCAGTCCGGGACTCCGGCCAAAGCCAGTGTGTACAGGCGATAAGCCTGGTTATACTCCAGGTAGCTGCCATACTCAGACTTGCGGGACTCATAGGACCTGGCTTTTCCCTGTTGGTATTCCTTCCAGCGGGCAATCATGTCTTCGGGAACGGAGAATCCGGCCTTGCGGGCCTCCAACAGGAAATGACCGACGTAAGAAGTAACATAATCTGCCACCTCAGTATCCTGATCCCAATAGCTGAAACCTCCATTGTTTTTCTGGAATCGCTGCAACTTGCTGATGCCCTGGATGACATTGTTACGTATCTCGGCACGGGACGCCGCATCCAACTCCATGAGGTTCTCAAGGCGAACCTGCGCAAAAGCTGCTGAAGTCACCTGCTCTGCACATCCATGCGGATAACGCACCAATTCGTCCTTCATATCTTCCAGAGATTTTCCAGCAAATGTTGAGACCGAAAGTTCCACTGAACGTGTTCCTGCCATGCCAAAGGCGTCCACCGAAACCGAAATGGATTTGCCCGGCTCGACCCAATATTCGCGTACCTTCCTGGATATCGGATTCGGATTATCTAAATAAAACTCCACCCTGGACTCGGAGCGAAAGCTGCCTGATCTGGCCTGCAACTTCAGCGCCGCCGCCCCCAATTGGGATTTTCCTGACAGCTCAAAAAATATCTTCTTTTCACCGGGCCGGTCAAATTGCACTGATTTTTCAGAAGGCCCGGAAATGGACACGGGACCCTCGGCAGACAAACTTAGCTTTACCTCACGGACTTTTTCATCCGTCACGGTGATGCTTACAGGGACCGAAATCTGATCGCGGATGGACATCACGCGTGGAAAAAGGATATCCGTCATCAGCTCCGATTTTACAGGAACTGTTTTTTCTGCGGAACCGTAGGACCTGTCATTGCCTGCGACTACCATCAATCGGACGGCACCATTGTAGTTGGGCAGATCAAAACGGTGTTTGGCGCTTGCACCTTTGGCTAGCTTTTGAATTTTGGAAGTAAAGGCAAGCGGTTTGAATCGCTTCATTTTAGCCAGCTGGGCTGGATCGATATCCTGGTCGCCACCGATGCTGTACACACCCTGGAACAGTCCGTTTCCGGCTCCGATGATCTGACCGTAGTTATCCCAGGTATACAGCGTCATGGATTCCTTCTGAAAAAAATGAGCGTAGGGATCCGGTGATTTAAATCGGGTCAACCCCAGCAAACCTTCCTCGACGATAAACAATTGATACGACATCTCCCTGCCATTCTTTTCCCGGATTTCCACTTCGACCGGAGTACCAGGGCGGAAAGAAGCCGCAGATGTGATCAGAGGCTCCAGTTTGCGCTCCGGATTTTCTATGCTGACGGGCACCACACCAAACATCCGAACC
>CAYXKO010000590.1:0-1698 GCA_964465435.1 uncultured Saprospiraceae bacterium
ATCCCCAAAATGGCGAATTTGTCCTGATGCTGCACAATTTGTCCTGATGCCTGCACAAAATGTCGCAAGGGATTGGCGAATGCGTCCTCACAGCCAAGGCCTTGTCCTGCAGATCTTTGTCACAGGTTATCCAACCTGAATAAAACTATTTCTTTAATCAATAAAAAATCAAAAATGAATCGCAAAATCAACCTAACGCTGCTGAGTATTCTGTTTTTAGGCCTTGCCTTACCATTTATCTCCTTGGGCCAAAACAAAAACGTGGTCTCCACGCACCGGGTATTCCCCAAAATGGACAAAGTGATGGAATTCGAAAAAGCCCTGGCCGCCCATGCCCAAAAATACCACAAGGGGGATGTTAGCTGGAGGGTGTTCGCCATTCAGTCCGGCCCTGACTTCGGAGGCTATCACATCACGGAGGGTCCCAAAACCTGGACCTCGGAGGACGAGAGAGGAGATCTCGGTCCTGATCATATGCTGGACTGGAACAAAAACGTGGCTGTTCACCTGACGGACAGACAGTCCGGCGGGTACTCTGTGTACCTTGACTCGCTTAGCACAGTGGCCGTGGGCGACTACAGCGACAAGATCAACATCAACCATGTGTATCCCAAAATGGGCCAGGGTGACAATGTCGTCAAGATGATCAAAAAATTGAGAAAAGTTTGGGCAGCCAATGGCATTTCCGTTGCCGTCTACACCAGCAACTCGTCCGGACCGGCTCAATATACCATAGTCACCCGCTATAAGCAGGGGCTTAAAGAAAAAGAGCCAGATTTCAGAAAACCATTCAAAGAAACCTTCGAAGCTCAAAACGGAGAGGGCTCCCACGCTCAATTTATAAAAGATTTGGCAGAATTTGTCGATCATAGCTGGAACGAATTGCTCTTCCTGCAAAAAGATCTTGGCTCCAAATAGAGCCGGCTCCCTGCATTTAACCCCGACCCAATGGATCTAGAACAGGATGTGTGATATCACACATCCTGTTTTGTTTTTAATAAATAAGCCGGATGGTCCCTGGCATCGAAAAAGTCCAACGAAATTTGAAAGCAAAGAAATTTATTGATTAAAATAGTTGTTACCTGCATATAGGCTTGTGGGTTGTTGCTTGGTGATAATACTTTAAAAATAACTGAAGCATGTAGTCGCAATGCGATTCATTAAATCAAATAAAATGAAAGAATACAAGTATTGCCAGAGTTGCGGATTCCCCCTGAAAAAAGACAAAAAAGGAGGAGGTACCGAAAAAGACGGAAGCATCAGCAAGATGTACTGTTCCATGTGTTATGAAAATGGCGAATTCCTGACGCCGCCCGAGATCGACACCGCAGAAAAGATGCAGAAATTCTGCATTCAGGAAATGAAGAAAAGCGGGATCAACGGCATCCTGGCCTGGCTGGCCACGCGGACCATACCCAAACTCGAAAGGTGGAAAAATCAGGCCTGAGGCTTTTGCCTGGGAGCCACCGTGTTGCTCTCCTGTTAAGGATTTGACCGGATGACCCACAAACAGATTATCGATTGGTTAATGGAGGGGGATGTTTCCATCCAGTATCAGGTATGGCGCGATCTGCTGGGCGCAGAGAAAAGCAAACTGCAGGAGCGGATTGCGAGGGAAGGCTGGGGACATCAGTTCCTGTCCAGGCGAAAGCCAGATGGCCATTGGGGATACCGGTTTTACCAGCCCAAATGGATATC
>CAYXKO010000591.1:0-1689 GCA_964465435.1 uncultured Saprospiraceae bacterium
CGGCCGCCCTCGGCCTGCCCCGCCACTGCGGCGACCACGCCGGCCTGAACTGGTGCGTTGCCCAGATAAGCCCGCACTTCTCCTGTTGGATTGTGCACTACCAGGATGGCCAGGTTCCTGATGTCTTTTTGGCTGAGCATCCCGTGATGGGCCCGGGCGATCTCTGCCACCTGTTTTTGAAGATCGAAATCAAGGGTGCTTTTAAACCGTTCCTCATCCGGACTCACCTTCAGGAGGCACTCCAGTGCATGGGGCGCCATGCGCTCTGTCCTGTGCAAGCCGGATGGCAAATCCTCCAATTTGGACATGACATATTCATTCTCATCCAAAACACCGGCCTCGAAGAGGCTTTTTAACAAGCGATCCCGCTTCTGTCTCAGCAAAGGCGCGGCGGTTTCGCGAAGAATGAGGTTTGGACTGTTCGGCAGGACGGTGAACAATGCGGCCTCTGCCCAGGTGATGTCTTCTTTGCGCTTGCCAAAATAACGCCACATGGCTGCTTCAAGGCCCACAACATTGGACCCAAAGGGAGCCAGAGCGGCATACATTTTCAGGATCTGGGGCTTGGTGTATAAAAACTCAAGACCAGCTGCCAGCCAGACTTCCTCGATCTTTCGCAACCAATTTCGCCTGCCCTTTCCCAGACCAATCTTGGCAAGCTGCATGCTGATGGTGCTGCCGCCTGACACTACCTTACCCGCGTTGAGGTTTTGCCAGGCTGCCCGAATTAATGCCTTCGGACTGAAGCCCAGGTGGTAATAAAAGCCACGATCTTCGTAGTGGACCAGAGACCTTACATAACGGTCCGGCAATTCTTTACCCGGACGGAAACGCCACTGTCCGTCTGCGGCTACCCTTGCATTCAGCAGGCGTCCGTCCGACGACATCAGAACCGGAGCGTAGGACAAATCCCTGAACAGGGAATGGCTTCGCAGGAGAGAGAGCAGCCACAGCACCAATAAGATGCCCAGCAGCCAATTAATAATGCAAGTCCTCATTCAGATGCATTCGCCAACACTTTGACCGGGCCTCTGTTGACCCTTGCCCTCACGGAAGGTTCGTACATGGCCTCAGCATAAAAGTCAGGTGACTGAAAGGTACCCGCAGCACTTGCCACCAGCGGGATTGACAATTCGAGGCTCTCCTTCACGCCCAGATCAAAATAGTACATGATGCGATCGTCGCGATAGTCCGTGTTGCGAACTTTTGGATTGACCGCTTGTATTCCCCCGATCCTCTGGTTGTTGATCTCAAAACAGGCAGGAAACGCTGCGGTCAGGGCCAGGTTCCGCAGATGGCCTGCTGTGCCGTTGTGCGTGATCCTTACTTTGGCCAGGAGCTTTGCAGATTGCGGTACGGCAGAGAGGTTGACCGGCTTGCCCAACTCATCCGTGTAACTGATCTGCATTTGCAGGATGTTTGACTCGTTGACCTGTGATTGGTTTTCAGGCTTGCCCCTCTGTACCAACTGAACAGCGACGGGTACGGAGGAACGGTTTGTGAAACTGAGATCGGATCTCGATACATCTTCCAGACCCGAGGCAAAAACGGAGTATCCCGTCTTGACATCTTTCTTTCTTGAGGCCCAGTTGTAAGAGAATTCCATGCCCGAATTTTCTCCCGGGGATTTTTGCCAGATCTTACCGGAGGTCACCAGCAGCACGGCCATTTCCTGGGTGGACAGGTAAG
>CAYXKO010000592.1:0-1686 GCA_964465435.1 uncultured Saprospiraceae bacterium
ACCAACTGGATGATGGCTATGTGGAAACTCTGGAAAACAGGAACCCGCCTGATCTGAGATGCAGCGGAAAGCTTGCCCAGGGGGCCCAAATTGAAATTAAATATTTTCCCATCTATCGTTTTTGGAGTGAACCCCTGGAAAAAATAACGACAAGCCCTGCCGAGGTATATATGTATATTGTCATTAAATTCGCAGCGATCTTATTGTTGCTGTGGACCTTCCTGAGAAAGTAAAATTTATATAATATTTCCATTGTTGGGCGTTTTGCCCTATCTTTATTGACGCTGGTCAACTGATTGAGCTATGAGGGTATTAACAATGCTGATAATTCAGCTAATTAGCTATTTCGCCTTTGGGCAAAATGTGGAGATTAGCCAGGATAAATTGGAAGATTTATCCCTGTGCAATGGCACCATTTTAACGATCAAATTAAAAAATACATCCCCGGCTGAAACGGGACCGGTTGAATTAATGGGTAGGTTCCCATCAGGATTATTGTATATTCAGGGGTCTGTATTGGGTGCGGCAGAAGGGAATATTTCAAATTTTTCAAACCCAAAGTTTAATCTCCCTTCCATCCCTCAGGGAGATTCAACCAGCATATCCTTACAAGTCAAACCGGGTTGTGGTCTATACGACCAGGTCAACCAGGGTGCTCTGTTTACAAATCAGTGGTTTGCGATTTCCGCCTCGGGGCTGGATTCCATAAACTCAGCTCCCTTTAGTATCTATACCGGTTTCCTGGTCCTGGGAAACGTCCCGTCTGTAAGGAAGGAAACCGGCTCTTCCTTTGAAAGAAAAATAGCCATCACCAACTCACGGCTGGGATCCATCCAATCATTCATTTTCGAGGACCGGCACGGGCCACTCAGCATAAGCTCTCTTAATGGAAACACCATTGAAAATTCTGACACTCTTCTGCGATTGTCAATGGGGCCTTCGGATTTCGTTCAGATCGGAGACAGGGATTCATTGTTTGAAACCGGAGAAACCATTTACATCTTCGAGAATATCGCGCATATGGCCTGTACGACCGAGCTGATTCAATCTTCATTCAGGGTTCAGTGGGGATGCGATCTGATTACCTGCCAGGAATACCGGGAATCTTCCCAAATAGAATTCATCCAACCCTTGCGCGCGGCATCTTTGCAATACGAGGTCAAGCCAGAATTTCCGGAATGCATTTGTGATCCCAGAGGGGCTTTGCAGGAATTCAATATCATCAATACAGGAGGAGCGATTGCGGATAGTGTGATGTTCACTTTTAAAGCCAGTCAGGCCCTTTCTTCATTTGATGCCGGATTTCTTACTGACAGCATATATGTTGTCGGAGGGAAGATCCTTAATATCAGTTTCTCAAATCCTGTGACCGGAGCATCCTGCTATTTTGACTCAGCCTACCATGAATTCAAGGTAACCCTGGATAAAATAGATCCCGGACAGCGTGTTTCATTGTTTTTCCGTTATGTTTCGTGTCGCAATTCACAACCTGAGTTAGCAACCAACTTTCCCTGGTTTTACAGTTTTAGCTACAACTCAGTATGCATTCCAAACAGCGAGCGGCGTGGCAATAATCGTCAGGTCAATAATTTTTCCAAGGCTGCCTCTATCAAGGTCCAATTGAACCTAAGTCCGCTTGATTCAAGATTGATAGATGGCATGAATTATACCGCCACAGCCAATTTC
>CAYXKO010000593.1:0-1681 GCA_964465435.1 uncultured Saprospiraceae bacterium
GTATGCTATCTGATCTGGAAAAATCCCTATATGTCTGTGGGCTCTGACACTTTTATTCACGACATGCTTGAATCAAACGGCTTTGAAAATGTTTTTGCAGACCGTACCAGGTATCCCGAAACTTCCATTGAAGAGATCATGGAAAGAAGGCCAGAGCTGGTATTTCTTTCATCAGAGCCCTACCCCTTTAAAGAAAAAGACAAAGCTGATTTTCAACCCATTAAAACATATCTCGTTGACGGAGAATCATTTAGCTGGTATGGAAGCAGATTATTGCAAAGTTTTTCGTATTTTCGTAGTTTACTTACTGATATTCAAACCTTTTCGTGATGAAATTTTGGGTTCTTTCTTTTCTCTCCCTCTACTGTATCATAACAGGTTACAGCCAAACCATCCCCCATCAATATCTGGTTGAATGGTCAAAATCCAGTTCATTGGGCAGGGATAAGCCAAAAGGTCTTATACCTGATGAATACTTTCATACTACGATCGACGCCTATTCAAGCATCAGACAGGTAAGATTTCCCGAGTATTTTTCTGAAGCGGAAGAGATCCAAGCCCTGCAGAAGGATCCCAGAATATTAAATTTTCAGAAAAACACCCTGCTCGCTCCACGTGGCTGCAATCCCAATGACCCCGGATATGTAGGTCAATGGAATCTGGAGCGAATGAAATTTGATGAAATTTGGTGTTTTACCAATGAAGGGGTCAGTCCCCTGGGAGATACCCTGGTAGTTGGCATCATGGATTTTGGTTATGACTTCAAACTCAGTGAGTTGATCAACAACGTTTTTGTGAATCGAGGGGAAATACCGGGTAATAGTTTGGACGACGACAACAATGGATATGTCGATGATTACTATGGTTATAGCCCCATTTCTTCCAAGAGAAATGACGAACATCCAAAAGTCAACCATGGAACTGAGGTATTTAGCGTGGCAGCAGCTCAGGGCAATAACGGCAAAGGTATTTCCGGAGCCAGTCAGGCCATCAAAATGCTGATCTGCTCAGGCAACAACGATGCCCATATGGTGGAATGCTACACCTATTTTTACAGGATGAGGGAGCTTTATCAAAAAACTGCCGGAAAACAAGGAGCATATGTGGTGGCCACCACCATTTCCCTCGGTTACGACACCTCTTTTCCGGAGGAGTTTCCTTTGATTTGTCCGCTGTACGATTGGTTGGGTTCTTTGGGCATCATCAATGTCTGTGCCACTGTAAACAAGCCTGACCACGATGTCGCACTCAAAGGCGACGTCCCGTCCCTTTGCCCAAGTCCCTTTCTGATTTCAGTAACCAACACAGACTATTCTGACAGGAAGGTCTCCGCAGCAGGTTTCAGCAAAATTCACATCGATTTAGGTGCCAGCGGTGAGGAAATTCCCGTTATTCAAACAGGAGGCACCCTGGGATCCAGCGGAGGATGCTCGCTATCTGCCCCCCAGGTAGCAGCCGGGATCGGCTTGTTGAACCAATTTTGTCCAAAATACGCAGAACTCGTTAAGAACAATCCGCTCGAAGCTTTGGGCCTTATGAGGTCCTTTGTTTTGGATTGTGGCGATGAAAATCCGAGTTTAAAAGATATCACCAGCTCGGGACGGAGATTTAATGTGCAAAAATCCTGGACCTGTTTAGAAAAATACTGTAACTCATTGACTGACAAGACCTATATGGAAAT
>CAYXKO010000594.1:0-1675 GCA_964465435.1 uncultured Saprospiraceae bacterium
CTCTCCAGCACGATGATCTATGCCCGCGCTCATGACCAGACGGTAGCAGAGGATTACTTCGCTGCCATGCAGCGCGTGGAAGAACGACTAGAGATCCTGCCACAACCCAGGCAGAATTCAGAAGATGAAGTTGTTAAGGTGCGGGAATCAACAAAACTGTTTCAACTCATCCAACGGCTGGAAACGCCTCAATTAGGTCTTGAGGAACGATTAGCCACTTTGAGTGAACTGCGCACATTATTGAGCAGAATTGATGAACACCCGGCTCCCGATATCTAGCAGATTTTGCTCCCGTGGAGGAGTAGTTATGGCTTCAAAATGAGGTCGATAAAAGAAGCAACCTTTTTCGACTCCTTCCCGTTATCCATCAATGTTCCAATTAGAAAGATTCTAATATTGGTTGTGACTGAATAATCGGACAAATCAGGACGGACACCTATTGCAACTGTTTTCAATGGATCATAGTTTTTAGTTGGTTCAAGTGTAAATAATTGGTACTGATAACGTGCCTTATTTTTTACTTCAATCCATTTTTCATCAGCAAGAACAAAAATCCTCGCGCTAAAATCTGGGCCAGAAGTAATTTGGTATTTTGAGATATTCCGAACCTCAAGAGAAATCGCCTCATCAGTCTTAAAAGAATTCCAGCCATCTGGAGCGGTTATTTCTAAGAAGCTGTTTTGAATCTCAATTCCAATGTCTGGAGTTGATATGGAAGGGGAATTTGCTGAATTGGTCATCGAGCTGCATGAGGCCAAAGCAATTATTATTAAACTCATTAGTATGCTTCTACATATGTTCATTTTTTCTCTCCATCAATTGTTGTGAGATTGGTAATTTAATATGGAGAGGGCGGCCCATAGACCGGGAAATAATTTGGTCCGTTATAGCGGATTTGACTATATCCAAACATTACTCCATTACTCTGGATCGCTTGGAAATCTATTACTATGGACATATCTGTCGTTGGCAATATTTCGGGATTAGAGAATTTCACGCCTCCCATGCTGCCACTCGGTATAAGGGTGGAGTCGGTAATTGCCATGTCTAAGTCATTAACACTTATGTGCCCAATATGCAAATAATATCCAGTATTATTAGATACAATTACTCCGGGGATAATATTTCTGCCTGAGGTGTTATCATGCACCACTGGGATCACACCTTGAGCACTTGATCCGGTCTGCGAACTATAAAAGCCTGTACCATAGTGCAGGAATTCGAAACCCATCATAAGTAGTTCAGCAATGGCAGCGCCTCTCTGTATGCTCCCGTATGCAGGGGTAAATGTTTGCCCATTTACGGTTGGCGGATTTTCAGGTCCGAAATCAGTAAATTCATCAGTACCAATTACAACGCCCGGCAACAGACTTGGTGTAATACCAGCAGGGTCGGTAGATATGAATTCGCAAGTGAACCGTCTCATAAGGCAGGGATTGTGAGTTATTCCTAGGCACTCGCCTGCCCTGCAACCTTTGTTTGGATTATTTCGTGGATTATTTAACAGTCCAGTCGTACAATTGACACCTTCTCCATCACCACATGGACGGTGACCACTTGGATCGGTATATCGCAGCGGATTATTTCGCGCGTAGCTGTAGCGGTCCCAATCTTGAGAATTGTACAGGTCTGGTACAATGGAATCAGGCTGGGTAAAGTGGTTAAGATAAGGGTC
>CAYXKO010000595.1:0-1670 GCA_964465435.1 uncultured Saprospiraceae bacterium
ATCGTAACCGACGGAGTTTTCTCTATGGATGGGACAATCGCGCAGCTGGATAAAATATGCGACCTGGCTGATAAATACCAGGCCATGGTCATGATCGACGAGTGCCATGCAACCGGTTTTGTCGGAAAGACCGGAAGAGGCACTCATGAATTCCGGAATGTCATGGGACGGGTGGATATCATCACGGGCACCTTCGGAAAAGCTCTGGGCGGGGCTTCCGGAGGATTCACTGCATCCAAAAAAGAGGTCATTGAAATCCTCAGACAGAGATCAAGGCCCTATCTTTTTTCAAATACCCTTGCGCCCTCCATCACCGGTGCATCCATACGCGTACTGGAATTACTATCTTCTACTACAGCCCTCCGCGACAAACTCGAAAACAACACCAAATTTTTCAGAAATGCAATGACCCAGGCAGGATTTGACATTCTCCCCGGAGAACATCCCATTGTGCCAGTCATGCTTTACGACGCTCCCCTCGCACAACGGTTTGCCGCCGAAATGCTCAATGAGGGTATTTATGTGGTGGGCTTTTTCTATCCGGTGGTACCACATGGCAAGGCCAGGATCCGCGTACAGATCTCCGCCGCACATGATCAAAATCACCTGGAAAGATGTGTAGAAGCTTTTATAAAGGTAGGCAAGCAAAACGGGGTAATTTAAACCAAGCCCAATTTTGAGCCAGGTATTCCTTTTGCTTACATCTGGAATTGTATCTGCCGAATTGATAAAATACTTACTAAATCTTCGGTTTTTACATTTTTCTTATTAAAATTGAGTACAAAAGTTCTAGTTTCGCTTTTATTAGGGCATATTGGAATTCTAAGGCCAATATACCGGACCTTTAAAGTATTGTTGTTATCTATTAATTCAAAAAATAAGTCATGGACAGAAGAAGCCTTTTTTCATCCCTGAACACCAAATCCCAGGCCAGGACCAGCGCACCATTGCCGGTCAATGGCGGATTGAGCCCTTACACGGGCCCTTGGACCTATGCCACTGCCGCCCACCTGCTCCGCCGGGCGATGTTCGGACCCTCCCACCAACAGATTAATGCAGCTGTAAGAGATGGTTTAAATGGCACTTTAAATAAATTGACGGCCGACCTGCCGCTCCCTGCCCCACCCGTCCTATACACAGAAGCTGTGATTGACCCCAACGTTCGAAAAGGTGAAACCTGGGTGGACAAACCCCTGAGTCCCGGTGTGCAGGGTCTGGTCCCAACCAAGGAAAATTCACTTTATGCCTGGCTGATGGAGCAGATCTTTTCAGAGGGTGTTTCTCTGAGAGAAAAGATGACCTTATTCTGGCATAACCATTTTGTGGTGTCTGACATCTTTGACCCCAGATACAATTACGAATATATTCAACTCTTACGGTCAAACAGCTTGGGTAATTTTAAGACGCTCACCCAAAAAATAACCATCGAGAAGTCCATGCTGGTCTACCTGAATGGCAATCAAAATTCAAACCGGGCACCTAATGAGAATTACGCCCGCGAACTCATGGAGCTTTTTACGATTGGAAAAGGACCGGTGGCCGGACCTGGCGACTATACCACTTTCACCGAACAGGATGTTCTTGCCATTGCCAAGGCGCTGACCGGCTGGATCATAGTGTCAGATCCCAGAAATGAGACCTTCCTGCCCTACTCCACATTCAACAATCAG
>CAYXKO010000596.1:0-1646 GCA_964465435.1 uncultured Saprospiraceae bacterium
ATCCGCGAGATCCGTGCCGACCTCGCATCCGGACACCAAATGAACCGCCTGCTGCAGGGCGACGTGGGCAGCGGGAAAACCATCGTGGCACTGCTGGTCATGCTCATTGCCCTGGACCACGGATTCCAGGCCTGCATCATGGCCCCCACGGAAGTGCTGGCCAATCAGCACTTTCAGTCCTTTCAATCCCTGCTGGAACAAACGGGAATCCGGGTGTGCCTGCTCACCTCCAATGTCAAGGGCGCCCAGCGCAAGGAAGCCCTGAAAGGCCTTGGCTCCGGGGAGATCCGGATCGCCATTGGCACCCACGCCCTGATCGAAGACTCGGTCGTTTTCCAAAACCTCGGGCTGGTCGTCATCGACGAGCAACACCGTTTTGGAGTGGAACAGAGGGCACGCCTGTGGGCCAAAAGCAAAAACCTGCACCCCCACATCCTGGTCATGACGGCGACGCCGATTCCGCGCACCCTTGCCATGACCCTGTATGGAGACCTGGAAGTGTCCATCATCGATGAACTGCCCCCAAACCGCAAAGAGATCAAGACCATCCACATCCGGGACCGCCACAGGCCGGAACTGATCCGCTTTATGCGGGAGCAGATCGCCCTGGGCAGACAGGTGTACATTGTTTTCCCCCTGATCGAGGAATCCGAAAAGCTGGACATGGAAAACCTGCAGATCGGTTATGAAAAGCTGCTGACTTTCTTTCCCTTGCCGGAATACCGCATCGCCGTGGTCCATGGCAAACTCAAGCCGGAAGACAAAAACATGGAGATGCAGCGCTTTGCTTCGGGCAGGGCGCACATCATGGTGGCGACCACCGTGATCGAGGTGGGAGTTAACGTGCCCAATGCGAGTGTCATGGTCATAGAAAATGCCGAACGCTTCGGATTATCACAGCTTCATCAGCTCAGGGGACGGGTGGGCCGCGGTGCCGACCAGTCTTATTGCGTACTGATGAGCTCTGACAAACTCAGCGATGATGCCCTGGCCCGCCTGAACATCATGGTCAGGACCAATGACGGATTCAAGATCGCGGAAGAAGACCTCCGCCTGAGAGGCCCCGGCGACCTCACCGGCACCCGCCAGAGCGGCATGATCGAACTCAAGGTCGCAGACCTTGCACAGGACCAGAGGATCCTGCATGCAGCCCGCAAAATGGCCGAAGCCATCCTGGCCAGGGACCCCGACCTGTCTCACCCGGCCAATGCCCTGCTGAGGCCGGTGATCGGAAAAAACAACGACAAACCTCTTTGGGAAAAGATCGGCTAGCGACTGATATATTACTATTTTAATTAATGTTTTTAATATTGTATCAGAACATTTTAAGACGTTAACCCAACAACAGCGGCACCCTTTGCCTAAACCAGAAAAATTATTTCGCGAAAGTTCAGGCAGCAATCGTTAATATTGTGGGGTCTTTTGGATATTACTGACCATAACCATAAAAGAAAAATATGACAAAATTCATTTATGCCCTCCTCAGCCTGACCATCTGTGCAACAGGCCTTTCTGCCCAGAGTTCCGTACAATCCGCCCTGGATAAAAGGGATTACCGCACGGTACAAAAGATGAGCAAGGAAGTCAATCAGGCTTTTGAAACGGAAGGAATGACGATCACTCCGTTGTCCTATGCCGCCTTGAAG
>CAYXKO010000597.1:0-1641 GCA_964465435.1 uncultured Saprospiraceae bacterium
GCCAGGCAGGATTCGTGGACGAAGAAAGTCTTTATGATTTGAAGTTGGTTGTGGGATTTAGATCGCCATAGCTATTTGGTTTTGATAAATGATAATTATCATGCTTTCCAATGACTCCGGTCTTGTTTTTCAGGGATGAACAAGTCTAAAATTGCGGCAAGAAAATCTAAGCAGATATGCCGTACTACAGGAGAGTTGGGAAGGTTCCGGACAAAAGGCACGTTGTGTTCAGGCAGCCCAATGGGGCTTTGTACCATGAAGAGCTTTTTGGCACGGAAGGATTCTCAGGTGTTTCGTCCCTGGTTTACCATCTGAATCCTCCGACCATGGTCAAGGAATTCGGAAAGCCCTACTCGGTAAGACCCAAAATTGCCGTTGAGGATAACCTTCAGGCAAGGTCCTATCAGGGATTTAAACTGAGGCCGGAAGCTGATTACCTTACATCCAGGACGGTGCTGTTTGTCAATGACGATCTTCATATCGGATTGGCCGCTCCTGCAGCGGGTACGTCCGGGTATTTTTTCAAGAATGCGGATGCGGACGAAATGATCTTTGTGCATAAGGGAAGTGGCACGCTTACGACCATGTATGGACAGATTCATTTTGCCTATGGGGATTACCTGATCATTCCCAGGGGGACGGTATATGATTTGCACTTCGACGGTCCCGACAACCGCCTACTTTTTATTGAATCATTTGGGCCTATTGAAATTCCTGCCCGGTATCGCAATGGATCTGGTCAGTTTTTGGAACATTCTCCTTTTTGCGAAAGAGACGTAAGAGTTCCTGAAAACCTGAAGACCCATGATGAATCCGGGGACTTTCTGATCAAGATCAAAAAAAGAGGTTTGATCTATCCCTATGTGTATGAAAAACATCCGTTTGATGTGATTGGGTATGATGGCTGTTGTTTCCCTTATGCAATGTCCATTTTTAATTTTGAGCCCATCACCGGCAGGATTCATATGCCGCCACCCATCCACCAGCATTTTCAGGGAAATCAATTTGTGGTTTGTTCCTTTGTGCCCAGGTTATATGATTACCATCCAATGGCCATTCCGGCGCCATACCACCACAGCAACATCGACAGCGATGAGTTGCTGTACTATGTGGATGGCGACTTTATGAGCCGCAACAACATCCAGCAAGGTCAGATAACCCTTCATCCGGGGGGTATTCCACACGGGCCCCATCCGGGTGCGATCGAAAGGAGTATCGGAAAAAAGGAAACCAACGAACTGGCAGTGATGATTGACCCCTTCAGGCCTGTAAAAATTACGGAGGCCGCCTTGGGCATTGAGATTCCGGATTACTTCCGTTCCTGGATCAATGCAAAGGAAGCTGTGTCTAATTGAATCAATTAAATTTAATCATATGCAAACGGCAGATTTGACCAAAGTTCAGAATTTTAAATATTCCGAGTCGGAGAAAATATTTGACAAGGCTGATGATTTCTTGCCTATAAACGGGACGGATTACGTCGAGTTGTACGTGGGCAATGCCAAGCAGGCCGCATATTATTACAAGACTGCTTTTGGCTTTCAGGATTGCGCCTATCAGGGACTCGAGACAGGTTGCAGGGACAGGACTTCCTACGTCCTGAAACAGGGTAAGATCAGGCTGGTATTGACCACCCCTTTT
>CAYXKO010000598.1:0-1635 GCA_964465435.1 uncultured Saprospiraceae bacterium
CTCGGGATCCTGGATGGTGCCAAACTGGTTTTCGTACTTGTGCAGGTTTTCGCCCAGCGCCTTGATCAGCCGCTTGGCGTGCTGGGGCGTCAGAATGATGCGGGACTTCACCTTGGCCTTGGGCACATTGGGCATCAAGCGGATGAAATCGATCACAAATTCTGAATGGGAGTGCGATATAATGGCCAGATTGGAATAGATCCCTTCTGACACTTCTTCGGTGAGTTCTATGTTGATCTCATTTTGATTTTTTACCTGGTCTGCCATAATTGATAAGTTTTGCGGCAAAAGTACTCAATTTTGCCAAGACCCCGGAGACAGGGGGGGGATTGCTCCCGGGGGCACGACTGGATGGCCGGTTTAGCATTCCTCCCTGAAAAAATTTTGCATCAAAATATTATTCTGCAAATCCGCTGATTTTGATTTGAACTCGTTAATTTTACCTTTTGGCAGAATTTAATTTAAACTATTGACTTTCAAATAAATATGAATAATTTTATCCAGTTTTTGCTCCTTTTCGTCTGGTGTGTCGCCGTTCAGGGACAATCCAGGATCATTCTGCAGCTGAGTCCGAGGCTGGGCCAGGAGGTTTTCGCCCTGGACAAGGCGGTGGAACACCCCGGCGGAAAATACCAGCTAAAATTGAACCGCTTTGAGTATTACCTGTCCGATCTGCGCATCATCCACGACGGCGGAAAGGAAACACCCGTGATCGATTATTACATTCTGGCCCGTCCAGCCCTCGATTCAATGTACGACCTCGGTACCTTCCCCGGGATCGATATCATCGAAGGGATCCGGTTTTCTGTGGGTGTGGACCCCGAAAAGAACCATCTGGACCCTGCCACCTATGTGACCGGACATCCGCTTGCGCCTCAGGACCCGTCCATGCATTGGGGATGGGTTGCAGGTTACCGGTTCGCAGCGATCGAAGGCGTCTCCGGATCGGGACTGAACCAGGTGTTTGAGATCCACGCCCTGGGCGATGAAAACTACAAAACCCTCACGATCCCCACCCGTTCGGACGACAACCAGGAGGGGCATAAAGTGATCCGTTTGACCGCAGACTACAACCAGGTCTTTAGCAACCTCAACCTTTCCCGGGGCCTGATCGTGCATGGTTCCACCGGAGCGGCCGTGACCACCATGAATAACTTTGCATCCCTCGTCTTCAAGTCCTCGTTTGCCAGCGCACAGGACGATTGGAAATTTGAAGGTGATTTCAGCATAAATCCGAATCCCGTATCCGGAAATGTTGCAACAGTGGGGCTTTCCCTTCCGCAAGGCCATCGCTATTCCGTGATTCTGGAAGACCTGAATGGCAAGACCCTTTTGCGCAAGGAAATATCCGCCGGCGACCATCAGATCCTGCAATTGGACCTGGCCTCTCCGGGCATGTACCTGGTCAAACTGACCGATGACGGGAAAACACTGGAGACCCGGAAGATCACGCGCATCAACTGATCCCGGATGAAACTTGCCCGCAGGTTCCTGTTTTCCTCCCTGATCCTGCTGTCCTGTACGGCCCGGGATGAGGAAATGCAAGAACCCGGCGACAATGCCCTGATGCAAATTCCGGCCGGTTTTCCGGCAACCGCCATTCCTGCCGGCAATGAGATCAATCCGGAGCGATAT
>CAYXKO010000599.1:0-1633 GCA_964465435.1 uncultured Saprospiraceae bacterium
AGATAGCCTCGCAAAGCATAGTGGACATCATTTTGAACAGTGGTCCGCTTGGAGTAGGGATTATCAGTATACAGATCCTGCTGTCTTTTGTCTCTCTTTACATTTTTATTGAAAGATGGTTGACCATCAAAGCTGTAGTGAAAGAGGATGAGCGGGTGATGCAAAACCTCAGGGCCAATATAGGCAGTGCCAATATCGCAGCCATACAGGGTATCTGTGCCAGCAGCGATACCCCATTGGCGCGGATGGTCGAAAAAGGCCTGCAGCGATTGGGGCGTCCCATGCCGGAGATAGAAAATGCGATAGAAAATGTGGGCAGGGTGGAGACATTCCGTTTGGAAAAGAAAGTGACCTATTTGTCGCTGATTGCCAAACTGGCCCCGATGTTTGGATTTCTCGGTACCATCATGGGTGTTATCAAGATTTTCTACGACATTTCTCTGACAGATAACCTTTCCGTGGGAGTCATCTCGGGAGGTCTTTATCAGAAGATGCTTACCTCTGCAGGCGGACTTCTGGTAGGAATCATGGCTTTCCTCGGGTATTACTTTTTGACCATGATGCTGGATGAAGAGGTAAATAAATTGGAGCGCAGCAGCATTGAGTTTATGGATATGCTGCACACGCCCGTAAAACATTAATCAGTACAGGTAAACTCACAAGGATGAAGATCAGAGGTCGCGGTCGCCACCGGGAAGGAGCAGAACTAAGCGTGGAGTCGTTAAATGACATCATGTTCTTCCTCCTTTTGTTTTTTCTCATTGTTTCCACTCTGGCTAACCCCAATGTCATCAAATTGATGCTCCCCTCCTCCAAGCAGAGTGAGCAGACTTCAAAGAAGCCGATCAGCATATCGGTCACGAAGGATCTCAGATATTACATCGAGAAGCAGGAAGTGCCCTATAATCAGATTGAACCCACGTTAAAGCGATATCTTTCAAAAGTGCCCGACCTTACGGTCGTGCTTCGCCTGGATCAGACTTTAAAGGTTCAGGATCTCGTGGATGTGTTGCAAATAGGGGTGAATCTGAAGGTCAAAATGGTTTTGGCCACGGAACGAACACGATAGTTGAACTTTCCCTGGTTAGGGCAAACATAGAATGATGAAGCCCTGATGGAAATTATCAGGGGGTCGGGTATTAGCTTTAATTTCTCAAAGGCTTGTTGTTTTCGAGCATGTATTGTATCCGTTCCAGCGTTTTAGGTTCGGTACATAAACTGAGAAATGCCTCTCTTTCCAAATCAAGCAGATATTGTTCACTGACATGCTGAGTACCGCTTAGGTCTCCGCCGCACAAAACCCAGGCTATTTTTTTGGCAATTTTGATGTCGTGATCGCTGGCAAATCCACCTCTTTTTAGGGTATGGGCTCCCGCAAACAAGGCTCCCAGGCCGGTTCTTCCCAATACCATGATCTCATTTCTGGGCAAGGGCTGCGTATAATGCGGAGCCAGTTCCAGTACCATTTTCTTAGCCCTGGAGATCTGGGTTTTGCCGTGCAGGCTAACCTTGTCCCTGTGTTTCTGCAGATAACCATAGTCATAAGCTTCAAAGGCGGAGGTCGCCACTTTCGCTGTGGCAATGGTCCTGAAGGCTTCGATCAGTTGAGGAATATGTACCTCCCCGCTCTTCA
>CAYXKO010000600.1:0-1631 GCA_964465435.1 uncultured Saprospiraceae bacterium
ATACTATGTATGTAACAATGACTATCTAAAGCTAATGGCTAATGGCTTAGAGCTTATGCGTTTTTGCAAGGATACGATTACACTTTTTAATAGTTAGGACCGGATTCTAGCCCGGTAAAAACGAGTCCGGAGACCCGATCAGGATCTCGTAACCTGGCGTTCTTTCAGGTGAGCGGTTGCTTCAGGCGTGACGGTATTGAGCTTTTGGATCACGCTGTCGCGGTATTTGGCAAAATCCGGGAAGAGCGCGGAGGGCATGGGTTCGCCGGCAGGAAAACTGAGTCTGCGGTGGTCCACCTGTACGCCGTTTTTCCAAAAGCGGAAACAAACGTGAGGGCCGGATGCCAGGCCGGTCGATCCTACATAGCCAATGATCTGGCCCTGTCTGACCTGTGCTCCGGGACGGATGCCTGCTGCAAAGCGGGACATGTGCAGGTATTGGGTCTCGTAGGTTTTGTCGTGACGGATCTTGACGTATTTGCCATTGCCGCCGGCATAGGCTGCCGCCGTGACCACGCCGTCTGCCACACTCATGATCGGAGTGCCGTGCGGAGCCGCATAGTCAGTACCAAAATGAGGCCTGTGGTACTTCAGCACCGGATGGAATCTCTTCAGGGAAAACGGAGAGGTGATCCTGGAAAAACGGACCGGAGCCCTCAAGAATGACCTTCTGAGCGGCCTGCCGCTGAAGTCGTAGTAGTCATCCTTGTTGTTGACCTTGTACTTGAAGGCATAGTGGTCGTTGTTGCCCGTATTGAAATAGGCGGCGATCAGGTTGCCTGCGTTGATGGGCTGTCCTTCCACGTAGGGCCTGTCGAATATCAGTTTAAAGGAATTGCCTTGCTGTAAATGAAGGAAGTCTATGGAAGTGGCCAGGGCGTCTTCCATCTGATCGATGATGTTGATGGAGACTTTTTGTTCCTGGAGCGCATTCCAGAGGGAACTCGTGATTTCACCGGCGACCGTTTCGCGGACCCATTCGGTCTCCTTTTCTATGATCTCCGGACAATTCCTGCCGGACAGGTCACAGCTGAGATAGCGCATGTCATCCAGTTCGTATACGAAGTAATCCGGGGCCAGACAGGGGTTGGAAAATATGAAAGCGCAGTGATTGCCGGAGCGGATGTTGCGGAGGTCCATGACCTTGTGCACCTCATTGACCAGCTCCTGTGCCTTTTCAGCACTGATACCGCCCTTTTTCAGGATCTCCGGCAGGATCTGGCCGGATTTGATCTTGTCCCTGTAGATTTCAAAATAGCGTTTGTCGAAACCGAATTCAGCCAGGGAGGCATCCATGACCGATTCTTTCTGGCAGGTATCTTCCTTTTTGGAGACCCTGACCAGTTCGTAGTCGAGCATAAAATGAAGTACAAAAGCGTTTATCAGTAGGAGTGCCGAGAAGCCGGTGATCTGCAAAGGTATTTTAAAAGCTTTGGATAGCTTCATGGGTCGTTTGCTTGAAATTGGTGAATACTGAAAAGAAAGTGCAAAAGTAAATTTATTTTGCCATTCGGGCGTATAGAATTTTGTTAAACACTAATTGTTTAAAATTGAGTGATATATAAATTATTAAATTAAATAATATATATTCTAAACGAGATTAGCTGTTTGAATTCTGTTTGGCTCGTCCT
>CAYXKO010000601.1:0-1627 GCA_964465435.1 uncultured Saprospiraceae bacterium
CCTCTGTCAGAGGGTGGGTCCGCAAAAATCCCGGAACGGAAAACTGATGATCCGCTTCAACATCCTTCAAAATTTCAAACAATCCGATGATTCCCCGGGGATCCACTTGGGCATTCATGCAAAATTCAACCGCTTGCTGATCGGCCTCCTGTTCAAGACTTCGGGAATAGGCAAGACTTTCGAAAGTCCTCAGCTGATCGAGAATGACTCCGGAAAACAGGTCAAAACCACCGAAAAGCACCTGTATCAAAACGAGCCCCCCCAAAGATTTTACCATGGCTTTTAAACTGTGTCTTTTCTCCACGTGAGCGATTTCATGTCCCAAAAGGCCTACAAGCTGCGGATAGGCTGACAACCTGTCCAGCATGGCCGTATGCAGCACCAAAATCCCCCCGGGCATTGCAAAGGCGTTTACCACAGTATCCCTGAGCACAAAAATGCGGATATCATAGTGGCTTGCATGACCCAACCGATCGTAAAACCCATTCATCAATTCGGTCCTGGGCAGGTCAATGCGGGATGTATCCACAAACAGGGAAGCGCTTTGACCGGCCCATCTTTTCTCCCACTCCACGGGAATCCTGTTGGCTACAAATCCCACCAGGGAGGGCACCATAAAGTAATACAAAAGGCCAAAGAACAACAATATGCCTATAATCCAGACTGACAGCCTGCCCAGGGTGAACCATTCCAGGCTGATCCCTTTTCCGCTCAACAGACTTTTGTGTTTCTGCGATGCGTCCAGGCTTTTGATAAAATCAGGATCGGAAATCTCAAGGTATTCGAATGGATCTTTTCTTCCCCATTTGACGATCAAACTACGGCCATCATACGAGTGGCGCTGCAACAGATAAAAATCCCAAAGTGAAACCCGGACTCCCTGGGGATCAAGAACTTCTATCCCATCTTCCAGCAGAATAACTTCGACCTCCTGAGCAGCAGGCCTGACCCCGCTGTAGTATTTGGCCCAAACCCGGTTCTGTGTCCCTTCTGCGCGTCCGCTTTCAATCATTGAATCCGCTCTTAAGTTTTTCGTTCCTTTTTCTTGGCAGCTGGAAACAGGATATTATTCAAAATAAGCCTGTAACCGGGAGAGTTGGGATGCAGATTCAGGTCGGTGGGCGGATCGCCTACGTGATGCTGGTAATCCTCCGGGTCGTGGCCTGAATAAAATGTCCAGGTACCGTACCCAAAGGTGCCGTGAATGTAGCGAACCTCATCGGCTGCCTTGTTTTCACCCAGAACGAGGATATCGGATTTGACATATTTTTTAACAAATGCGGTCGTCTGGCCCATAAAACCCTTCACGGTGCGGGTATGGTTTTGAGTCAGCATCGTAGGAATGGGGTCCCACTTTGCAGAAAAATCAAAGAGTGTAAAATAATCGTTCTCAGGATTCACCCTTCGGCCAAAATTATTGTCAATGGATGAAAATTCATAGGTCATGGGATCCTGTATGAGTTTAAAATCCTTGAATGCCAAAGTGTTATTGAAATTCAATTTGGCATCCGGATTCGGATCTGCCGGATCTCCGTCAAAGTAATGTGCACAAATGTCCAAACCTTCTGCCGACTGGGCTATATCGGAGGAATCCTGTCGCTGCGCGGCGGCAGCGTGACGGCAACGC
>CAYXKO010000602.1:0-1612 GCA_964465435.1 uncultured Saprospiraceae bacterium
ATGCACCCAGTCCTTATCCCAGCCGTCGAGTTTGTAGGCAAACCGGTGCTGGAATTGCTGACCGTAATCAATACAGCTAAACTCAAATGAAAAAAAATTCTCCCCGGGATGAACGATCAGCAGGGAATCCGGACTGAAGCTGTGGCTGCGCTCCTGATTCAAAACCTTGAACTGGTCCAGATATACTCTTGGTGCTGACAGGCGTCGGTTGATCGCCTGAAAATCCACTTTGCAATAGTTGCCCTGGGAGCTTATGTAAAACTCATCGCGGTATCCTTTCAGCAGGTACAGGATGACCGTCTTTTTATCCATGCCCACGGTGTGATTGAAATTTCTGATCTTCCGGCTTTCGGTTTGATAATAGATCACTCCGGAGGTGGTCGTGATCCAGAGATTTCCGTAGGGATCGGATTCCATGTTGTAAAAGTCGAGGGAGGGTATGCCGTCTGCAGTGCCAATCCATTCAAAATGGGAGACTTTGCCCCGCTCGTGACTTATTTTGAGCAGACCTTTTTTGCGGACGGCCAGCCAAATGTTGTTGTTCGCGTCCAGCGCCAGGCCGCGGGTACCTGGTTCGGTATATTTTTTAATGGAATCGGGCAGGATTTTGTCAAACCTCGATGCTCCGGGATGGTATATCCAGATATCCGATCCTTCCTTGAGCCACAACAAGCCTTCCTTGTCCAGGCAAAATTTGCTTACCGCGGGTGCCTTTTCGCCGGATGTGCCGGGAGCATTGATGCGTGGCCCCAGTGTCTGGCTCACCGGATCAAACGGATACACACCTCCCTGATGGGTCAGAATCCACAGGGTGCCATCCATGCTTTGCACTATGTTTTTAAATTCCTCCTGTTCTTTTTCCGGATGCCTTTGCCATGCCCGGGTCAGTTTTTTCAATTCCTGTTTTTTTCTGTCGAATTCATACAGGAAATCCGTACTCAGGACCCACATTCTGCCGTTGCGGTCGATGAGCATGTCATGGATGATCATCAGTTTTTCCATCCTGGAAGCCTTTACTTCCACTGGATAGTCTTTCAGGATTCCTGTCCGCGTATCCAGTGCATTGAGTCCATTTCCCAGTTCGAGGGCAAAATATATTTTTTGATGCCCAGGGTCTTCGAGTATGCGTGAAATCCTGAAGGATTTGTTGTTCTGACTTTTGGCGATGGGCAGTTCCTGAAATCTGAAATAAGAGCTGTAGGGATCAAACTTGATCAGGCCTTCGCATACGCTGAAGAAAACGAAGCCCTCGGGTGTTTTCAGGGACTTTGAGGAACAGGTGGGGCTGCTCTGAAGATCCGGTATTTGATCCTTTCCGAAAAAGTAAAACTTCTTGGTACTGGTGTTAAATATGCCGGGCCCGTTATCTTCTGTGGATATCCAGAGTTCATCCTCAGATTTTCGCAAGACATGATAGGCCACATTTCCAAATCCTTCAAATGGTTTCACATCGACCCATTTGTATGTGTTGAATTTTCGGGTGGCCTTGTCGAAGTGGGATATGCCACCTCCCCAGGCTGAAAGCCATAATCCCCCGGATCCATCGGGTATGATGCAATTGAAGGCGTCGTATCTCAGCCGGCCCGGTTTTATTTCCCCATAGGGGATGTAG
>CAYXKO010000603.1:0-1604 GCA_964465435.1 uncultured Saprospiraceae bacterium
ATGGGTCTGTCCCTGCTTGAGATTTCTCACCGCAGCAAGCAGTTTGAAGCGGTCATGGATGAATCCCGTGCCCTGGTAAGACAATTACTGGACATCTCCGATGACTATGAGGTCCTGTTTCTGACCGGTGGTGCCAGTACCCAGTTTTTTATGATACCCATGAACCTCCTGCGGGAAAATGAATCCGCCTGCTATGTAAATACGGGAACCTGGGCCACCAATGCGATCAAGGAGGCCAGGCTTTTTGGCCAGATCAACGTGCTGGCCAGTTCTGAAAGTGATCAATTCAGGCACATCCCCAGGGGTTACGCAGTGCCGGCAGACAGCGCATACCTGCACCTTACCTCAAACAACACCATCTATGGATCCCAATACCACGGCTTTCCGGAATCTCCGGTGCCTCTGGTTTGTGACATGTCCTCAGACATTTTTTCAAGAAGGCTGGATGCATCCAAGTTCTCCCTGATCTACGCAGGAGCCCAGAAAAATATGGGACCCGCAGGGGTCACGCTCGTGGTCATTCACAAGAATTTGCTGGGACGCTCAGGACGAAAGCTCCCAACCATGCTGGACTACAGAACGCATGCGGACAAGGGGTCCATGTACAACACGCCCCCCGTATTTCCCATTTACGTTTCCATGCTGACGATGAAGTGGATCCTGGATTCCGGCGGAATAGACGCCATGGAGGAGCGCAACCGGAAAAAAGCCGAGTTGCTGTATGCGGAGATAGACCGCAACGCTTGCTTTACGGGTACCGTAAGGAAGGAGGACAGGAGCTGGATGAATGTCGTTTTCGTACCCGTCAAGGCAGAATGGGAAGCTTTGTTCCTGGAGGAATGCAAGAAGAATGCTTGCGTCGGCCTGGCCGGACACAGATCGGTGGGCGGATTCCGCGCCTCCCTGTACAACGCCCTTGACATCAGCAGCGTACAGGTATTGGTTGATACCATGCGCGAGTTTGAAAAAAAGTATGCATAAGCCAAATATTTACAAAGAGTATCAAAAACTGATTCTGCCGGACTTCGAAATCCCGGTTGAGATCCACCACGAGCACCGCAGGTCTGCCCGTGTCTCCCTGGCTCACCAAAAGGCCATCGTGAGAATTCCGATACTCTGCTCTGCCAGCCAAAAGGAACAGCACATCAATTGGGCCCGCAACTGGATTTACAAAAAACTGACCCAGGATCCCCAGGCCAGGATCAAATACGTGCCCAGGACCTATGAGGATAATACCACCCTGCGCGTGCGAAACACGGATTTTACGCTCAGCATAGAATACTGTCCCAATTCTGCCGCCGCTTCAGGCAAAAGAGTGGGCACCCACATCAAATTACTGATTCCCGCAAGCTGCCCTCCCTTTCAAAGATCTGACCTCGCCGGCAAACTGCTGTCCAAGATCATGGCCGCCACCTACCTGAAGGGAGTCAGGAACAGGGTCGAGGAGATCAATCAGAGATTCTTTCAGAAAAAAATCAATAAGGTCAGCCTCCGCAACAATTCCTCAAACTGGGGTTCCTGCTCCACCTCCGGCAACATCAGCCTGTCGACGCGCCTCCTGCTCTGCCCGGATCACATCCTCGATTACATCATTGTCCACGAAT
>CAYXKO010000604.1:0-1583 GCA_964465435.1 uncultured Saprospiraceae bacterium
CTTGCCTTCCAGTTTCGTTTCCTTGTGTTGATTGGAAAAATTGATTTTCGCCGGCTTCAGTGGATCGGGCAATGCCAGATCCAGTTTTGTCCTTCCGTAACTTTTGTTGTTGATTCTCAGGTTAGAGATATTCGTATTGGTAAAGATTTCATTCATCGAATAAATATTGTTTATTTCGATGCGGCTGTCAAACAGGCCCTCAAATTTCAGTCCGCCTGTATTGATCAGGTCGTTCAATATGCTGATATCCAGATTCACAAGCAGGATCTTGATCCCTTTGCGTCCCTTGTCATCAAATTCGATGCTGCTGACCGAATCCATCAATGACAGGTTGTTGATTTCAAAACTCTTGTCGTAAAGTGCCATGGAGGCGCCTTCCTTGATCATCCACTTTCTGCCATGGAGGATCACATCCCTCTTGGTAAAGCTTAGCAGATTCTCCTCTTTTCCAAAAGACATTTTGAGTCCCAGGTCATAAAGAGAACGGCTCAAGGTGGAGTCATTTCCCAGTATTTCGAGGTTTATTTCATTGGATTTTACTTCGCTGGTGAGCTTAAGTTCGCGGATCAGGTTTTTTTTGCCAATCTTAAGGTTTGGAATGTGGTTCTTGACCTTGAGCCCATTCCTGTTACCCGCAATTTCAATACGAACTTCAGATGCCAGTACATTCTCATATTCGAGGTCGGAAAAGTCAGAGCTTATAAAGACCGAGTCAGCCCTGCTGTCGTTAAACAGGGTAGTGCTGAATTTGTCAAATTTTACATTCCAGTTCATAAAGTGAAAGATCCTGTCAAGAGACTCTCCTTTCACGGTGCCACGGTAGCTTACAGGCTGCAATTCTGTTTTATGGCTTATTTTTATTTGAGAGAAAATATCGGGATGTTGTCTGTACAGGTAGCTGATGAATTGGTTGTAGACGGCAGTGGTTTTGTACTCACCTGAAAGGTCCAGATTCAAAAAATCCGATGCAATGCGGGTGGTGAGAATTTGCTTGTCCTTAAATTGGGAAAGGACAATATCACCCAGCGTCAAGACCCTGTTTTTCTCATAATCATACAGCAAGGTTTTGGACATCCGGATATCTCCATCGATCTGGTCGATATTGATATTTCTGAAATTGGAACTTACCACCGTGGAAATGATGATGCCTTGTTTGGTAAGCTTAAGCTCTTTTAAATCAGCTTTTCGGATATTTGAAATAAAGTCAATTTTTGGAGTGGTTTGCAGGTCGGTCATGCTTCCTTTAAAATCCAGATCAATGTTTTCTTCCTTGATCGTCAGGTTTCCATTTATTAAGTCCGGACTGAGTTTACCGATGAAATTGATATTTTTATAAACATACCCGTTGAAATCCACGTCCAGGATTTTCGCCGTCAGATCGGCATGTGCAGTGCTTTTTGTGAGCCCGGTACCATTTTTTATGTATGCTTTCAGATTGATTTTACCCAGTTGTTTTTGGTTTGCCAAGCTTCCGATCTCGAAATCCCTCAGGTCAATGTCTCCCGAATAGCCGGCCTTGCCAATTCCTGACCTGATGTTGAGTTTGATGTCCGAACGTATCTTTCTCAAATCCGTGGTCAAAT
>CAYXKO010000605.1:0-1577 GCA_964465435.1 uncultured Saprospiraceae bacterium
CTCGTCTTTTTTTCTCTGGCTTCCCTGATCCTGGCGCTGGCCAGGCCTCAGTACATCCTGCGCGAAGAAAAGATCAACGCCGAAGGCATTGACATCTTTATGGTCATGGACCTTTCCTCCAGCATGCTTTCTCAGGATTTTGAGCCCAACCGTCTGGAGGTGAGCAAGGACGTGGCCATGGAATTTATCCGGGAGCGGCGCTACGACCGGATTGGGATCGTCGCATTCGCCGGCGAAGGTTATACCCAATGCCCGCTGACTGTGGACCATACCGTGCTGAGCAATCTCATGAACGAACTTCAGTGTGGATTTCTAGAGGACGGAACGGCGATCGGGATGGGATTGGCCACAGCCATCAACAGACTGAAGGACGACAGCCTGACCAAAAGCAAGGTCATCATCCTCATCACGGACGGGGTCAACAACGCAGGAGACATTTCTCCCGAACTGGCTGCCGAGCTTGCCAAGACCTACGGCGTGAAGTTGTACGCCATTGGGGTGGGAACGCGCGGAGAGGCCTATTCTCCGGTCGGCAGAAACTTTCGCGGGGACTATATTTTTGGAATGGCGCCTGTCAACATAGACGAAGAGTTGTTGTCCCGGATCAGTGCCCAGACCGGAGGAAAGTATTACCGTGCGACCAACAAGGAAAGGCTCAAGGAGATCTATCAGGAGATCGATCAGCTCGAAAAAACCAAAGTGGAGGTCAAGACCTACAAGAGGTATTCGGAGGAATACGCCCGGTTTTTATGGCTGGGGCTTGGATTGCTCTTTCTGCGGTTTTTGATCCGTTATTCACTCAATCCTTTGGCGGCATGAACTCATTCAGATTTGAACATCCCGAATACCTCCTGCTGCTGCTGGCCTTGCCGGCTGCATATTTGCTGCGGCAGTGGTTGCTCAGGAGGACCAGAAAGAAATTGGAGCGTATCGGATCTTATCGCACCCTGTCCCGGAGCATAACCGGACGGGAGCAGGCACAGCGCATGGAATGGACCCTCTGGCTGGTCTGTCTTTTTTTTCTCATCCTCAGCCTGGCCAATCCGCAGTACGGACTCCGCAGGCAAAATGTCCAGGCGGGAAATGCCGAGATTATGATCGCACTGGATGTGTCCAACAGCATGGCCGCCGCCGATATCAAGCCGGACCGCTTGTCCCGTGCGCAATTGCTGATCCGCCAGATCACGGATCGGTTTTCTTCCGCCCGTATCGGATTGATCTGCTTTGCGGGAGAGGCCTACCTGCAAACACCGCTGACCTCTGATGTGGCCACCGTTCAACTGCTTGCGTCCATGGCCAGGCCCGAACGGATCCCGTCTCAGGGTACAGACCTGGGAGCAGCCATCGACCTGGCGATCCGCTCTTTTCCCGAAAAGGAAGGATTTCACAAATTGCTGGTCCTCATTTCGGACGGAGAGGACCACGAGGGGAAAAGCACGGATGCCGCAGCCCGGGCCGCCCAGGCAGGGATCAGCATCATCTCGATTCCGGTGGGTTCGGAAGAAGGTGCCTTTGTTCCGGATGCTCAGGCGGGAAAAGGCGGCTTTAAGACAGACCGCGAAGAGAATCCAGTCAAG
>CAYXKO010000606.1:0-1576 GCA_964465435.1 uncultured Saprospiraceae bacterium
CGAATACATCTATGTAAATGCACTTTACCCCATTCAATAAAAAAATCCAAAATGAATTTCCCCAGCATGAAAACAATACAATTCCCTGCTCTTCTCCTCCTTGCCGGAGCATTGATCTCCTGCTCGGCCAAGACCGAAGCCCCCAATGAGTCCAAAGTGGACATCAACACCATGCGGGTCAAAACTGAAAAAGTTTTTCAGGCAGATACCGCCAATGTGGTCCGGGTCATCGGCAACCTGGTCTCACAATCTGAAGCAAAGCCTTCCTTCAAGATCGGAGGCATCGTCGAAAAAATTTATTTCCGCGAGGGGGATCAGGTCCGCAAGGGTCAGCTCCTGGCAGTTTTGGACCGGACCGAGATCAATGCCCAGGTGAAACAGGCAACCGCTGCCTTTGAAAAAGCGGAACGCGACTGGAAGCGGGTCTCCAATTTACTGGCCGACAGCGTGGCTACGCTGGAGCAATACCAGAACGTGCAAACTGCTTATCAGGTGGCAGGACAAAATCTGGACATCGCCTTGTTCAACCAAAAATATGCCTCCGTATATGCCCCGGTATCCGGTCAGATCGTACGACAGCTATTGCATGCCGGAGAATTGACCGGGCCCGGAAATCCGGTGTGTTTCATCCTGGGTACGGAAAAGGCAAACTGGAAAGTTCAGTTGGGCCTGGATGCCCGTGACTGGGCCCAAATGCGCACAGGAGACAGGGCAGAAGTCATCCTGGATGCCTGGCCGGATAAAACTTACCAGGCGGTGGTCGACTATCGCTCTGCCGTAAGCACCAATCCCAACGGCACCCTCGATGTGACATTAAAGATGATCGGCCTGGAGAAGGAACCTGCCGCCGGTATGACCGCCCGTTGTCAGATATTCTCTTCGGTGCGTTCCAGGAGAACGATCATCCCGGTGGAAGCATTGGTGGAGATCGACGGCGAAAAGGCCAGTGTGTTTGTGATCCGCCAGGACACGGCACAAAAACTGGAGTTGAGACTGCACCGCATCCTGGGCAAAACTGCAGAGATCAGTTTCACAAGAGATACTGCCACCGAGGTGATCACACTGGGTGCCGCATACCTCAGGGAAGGGGATCCTGTGATCAAAGTGAATTAATCCAAAGTCAACCGATCCTTCAAGTCAAAATCAGAAACCATGTCCTTCATTTCATTTTTTGTCAAGCGTCACCAGTTTACCCTGGTGGTATTTGCAGCCGTATTGATTTTGGGTATCAACTCACTGGTCAACATGCCCCGTTCCGAGGATCCGCCTTTCGGAGCGCCCATATTTACGATCCTGGCGATTTATCCCGGAGCCGCACCCAAGGATATGGAAGAGCTGATCGCCGATCCCATCGAAGAGGAAATTTACAAGCTGGGCGATATCAAGAAAATAAACACCAGCATTTCGGATGGACTCATGATCTCACTGGCAGAATTCAACTACGGTGTCGATGTGGATGCCAAGAACAACGACATCAACCGCGAGATCAACAAGATCCGGCCATCCTTGCCGGAGGGACTGCTGGAGCTGAAGGTAGAACGCGCGGCCAGCAGCGACGTGTCCATTCTTCAGACCG
>CAYXKO010000607.1:0-1576 GCA_964465435.1 uncultured Saprospiraceae bacterium
GTATGGCGTCACGCTGCGGTTTGAGCCATTTGATACGCGCGATTTTTTTGAACCCCGGACCCGGGATTTCAGCAAGTACCTCGATTTCCCCGAGAATTACCTGGCCTCCGCTTTTTTCTCGTCGGATTACCGCAAACCCCTGGCCCTGGATATCAATGGCAGCTATCGCTGGTTTGATGCAAAGGGCAGGCAGAATATAGGATTCGGATTTATGCCGCGGATCCGTTTTTCGGACCGCATATCCTTGTTTGGCAACCTCACCATCAACAACAACAGACAAGAACCCGGATACGTCAACCGCAACCTGGTGCCCGGCGAAACCGGCGGCTGGGTTGAAAGCGACGTATTGATCGGCACAAGAGACCGCTGGATCGTGGATAATTCCGTTTCGGGCAGGTACATTTTCAACAACAAGATGGGATTCATCCTGCGCGTCAGACACTACTGGGATCGCGTCACTTATTCCGCTTTCGGAAAATTGCGGGAGGACGGACTTACGGACCGGCTTGATTTTGACGGAAGGGATGATTCCGGACATCCCATCTTTGATCAGAATTTCAACATCTTCAACGTGGACCTGCAGTACAACTGGCGGTTCGCACCCGGCAGCGATTTGATCTTTGTCTGGAAAAATCAGATCTTCAGCAACGGACGTCAACTGGATTCCGGTTATTTCCGCAATTTTTCAGAACTGTTTGACCACCCGCAGACCAACAGCATTTCGGTCCGCATCCTGTATTTCCTGGATTACCTGGATGTGGAGAAAAGACTGAGGAGGGAGGTTTGAAGAAAACAGTTCAGGAGTCTCCTGATGCATTGAAGGAATTGGCATCCTTCAACCGCCACAGAAATTTTCAAGAATAATTTCGATCCGCAAACTTACTCGCTGAGCAGCATGACCTCTGCCATCAGCACGGCCAGCATGATGGTCCTGCCTGCCTCGCTCAGGTTGTATTCGTTTTCGTCGTCCGGGCCGATGGACAGTTCCACAAAATCCACCGCATCCTTTTCTTCCAGGGTATCGTAAAAATGAGTGACCGCTCCGGCAAAGTCCTTTTTTTCATTGACCACTTCCCAGGCTTTTTCCTCCGCTTCCTCGATTTGCTCCTGGGTCAGGGTTTTGATGCCCTTTTCCCGGTGGAAGGTCTCAAATACCACGGCATAAAGGAAGACGAGGTAATCCATCTCCTCTTCGCTGAGGGATTCGGAGTTGGTGCCGATCAGGATGTCCAGCATCAGCTGGTGTTCGCTTTCGATCCGGTCAAAGACCTTGTCCGCCTCATTGGGGGCGCTTTCAAATCTTCCGATCGTTTGGTCAAATTTTTCTGCGGGGATCATAATTCCAGTTTTAGGTCTTTGGCGGCCCAAAGATACAGACTTGCGGCGGTACGGTAGGGCTTCCATTCCTCCGCCTTCAGTTTCATGGATTTCAGCATCTCCTTTTTTTTCCCGGAGATGGGATACAGGGCCTTCATGGAGATCTGGATGCCCAGGTCATCCGCTGCGAACACATCAGGCCTGCCCAGGCAAAAGATGAGCACCATTTCAGCGGTCCAGCGTCCGACGCCCTTGATGG
>CAYXKO010000608.1:0-1570 GCA_964465435.1 uncultured Saprospiraceae bacterium
AGGCTGTGATCCCAACCCGGTATGACTCACTTCTGGAAAGGTTCGTGATATCCGTAAAGTCAAAATAAATCTTGTTCCACTGATCCTTTGGCAACACCAGGGCGTTGATGAGATTTTCAGTTTCGTTCCCCTTGAGACCAATGAAGCCAATGTAAAAGGGAATGTCTGACTTATAATGCAACTCCAGAAACACCTGATTCGGCGTGACCGGTATTTTTGCCGTCAGGTCATTCCAGGTCGCCAAAACCGGATTCTCTCTGGTAAGCCGGATCTGCCCTGAATTTTGGCCCTCAAATGCATCTTCGGGAGTGCTCAGGCTGATCTTGGTTTCCGGATTGCCATCCTGATCGATATTGAAAAAATGAAAACGATCAAAATCTTCGATTACAGGAAAAGCAACATCAGAGGCGTACTTAAACTCAGGCCTGAAGGTATCCACAAGCTGGCTGGCCTGATCTATTGTGATTTCATAGGGTTCCACAAAAGGGAAACGAGTAGGCTCATTCTGACTGCCATTCCTGCGGATGCCGGGTATGAACCTGAGCCGCAAAGGGAAGACGTCCACCACCGGGAATCGGGCAGGCATTTCATAGGCCCCCAGATAACGGTCATTGGCAAACAGCCACATATCCCTGAATTGATGCCGACCTGTGCCCTGAGACGCACCGGAGGTAAAAGCGTATTCATCGCAGAACACATAATATGGCACCGGCTCCACTCCTTCACCCAGATCACAGGCTACCAGTGAAAGGAAGAAAAATAAAAGCCAGAGTTTAATGAGCTGCATTCTGAGTGTTTTCTATCTGTGCTGAAATGATTTCAACCAACTTAAGGGCCCTGATCCCATCGACCAGACTGACTTCTGTATCCGATCCCGACAATATGCTTGCGGCAAATGCTGTAAGCTCATGTCTGATGGCATTGACGGGTTGAACCTCCGGCGTATTCAGGCTGATGTATTTCTTACCCCGGTAGGTATCGATCTCAATGGTCTGTTCCTGGGGATGATCCAACAACGAAATCACCTGAGATTCCTTTGTAAGAAGATCCAGGCTGATGTAGGCATCATCCTGGAAAATACGCAGTTTGCGCATTTGTTTCATAGATATCCTGCTAGCGGTCACATTGGCGACCAGGCCGTTTTTAAACTCGATGCGGGCATTGCAAATGTCCGCTGTCGGAGAGACAATATTTACACCCTTGGCTCTGATCTCAGCAGGTTCGGACCGGGCAATCACACTGATCAGGTCGAGATCATGGATCATCAGGTCGTGGACCACACTTACATCGGTTCCGCGCGGATTGAAGGTGGATAAACGATGGGCCTCGATAAACCGTGGATTCCGGATGCTGTCCTTTACGGAGAGAAATCCCGGATTGTACCGTTCCACATGTCCGATCTGAACTTTCACACCTGCCTCAAGAGACATCCTTAGGAGCTCCTCCGCCTCCGCCACACTGCTGGTTACCGGTTTTTCTATAAAACAATGTCTCCCCTGACTGATTACCCTGGAAGCAATGTCAAAATGAGTAATCGTGGGCGTAACCACATCGATCGCCTGTGAATTCC
>CAYXKO010000609.1:0-1565 GCA_964465435.1 uncultured Saprospiraceae bacterium
ACTGGATCAATACATTTTCAGAAAACCGGGACTCAGAGGTATCCTCTTCCCGGATTGAAGGCCCAAAATCAAAGCATATTCAACCGGAACCTCAGGTAACTCTGCAGAAGAATATTGTACTTCACGTGATCCGGCACGCGCATCCTCTTTTGCAAGAGGGCCGATGCCTCCGCCCGCGACAGGCGGTTGAGCAGGGTGGTGTAATACCGGTACGCCAGGTACACGCCCAGCTTGCTACCCAGCGGCAACCTGCGGATGCCCTGGAAGGCCAGTTTGAATTCCTGCTGGATGTCCTGCTCGATCAGCTTCTTGGCCTCATCGGTGAGGCTGTCCGGCGAAACGCCCGGAAAATAGACCCGCTTGCGGTCCTTCAGGTCGCTGGCAAAGTCCCTGAGAAAATTCACTTTCTGAAACGCGGATCCCAGGGCACAGGCAGATTCCTTCAACGAATCAAAGGCCTGCTGGTCGCCCTTGACAAAAACCTTGAGGCACATGAGGCCGACCACCTCGGCGGATCCATAGATATAGCGCTTGTAGGATGCTTCGTCGTATTCGGTCTTGTGGAGGTCCATAGCCATGCTGTCCAGAAAAGCCTCGATGTATTCCGGGTCTATGTGGTAGCGGTGGACCACCTCCTGAAAGGCATGCAGCACCGGATTCAGCGAGAATCCCTGCCCGATGGCCTCGAAGGTCTCCTCCCGGAACCTGCGCAGATAAGCGTCCTGGTCCAGATGGTAAAAGCTGTCCACGATCTCATCCGCCAGCCGCACGAAGCCGTAAATGGAGGCGATCGGCGCGCGGAGGGATTTTTCAAACATGCGGATGCCCAGCGAAAAGGACGTACTGTAGCGCCGGGTGAGTACCTGACTCAGGTTTTGACAAACCTGGGAATAAAGGATCACATCGTTCATTTCCTGGATTTTTGTGTTTCGTTTTGAATGAGCCTGGCCGTGATCTGTCCCGAGATCATGGAAGGCGGCAGGCCGGGACCCGGATGGGCCAGCTGACCGGCAAAAAATAAATTTCTTATTTTTTTATGACGTACGCGCGGTTTCAGGATGGCGGTCTGGTCCAGGGTGTTGGCCAGACCATAGGCATTGCCCTTGAAACTGTGGTATTCGCCGATGAAATCAGAGGTGCAGAAACTGCGCTGGTAGCCGATATCCCCGCGGAAGGCATAGCCCAGACGGGTTTCCATCCGGTCGAGGATGAGGTCGAGGTATTTCCGGCGCATGGACTCGTCGTCCTGCAGACCCGCCGCGATCGGCATGAGGATGAAGATATTTTCGTGTCCGGCGGGTGCTACGCTGTCGTCCGTGGCGGAAGTCATGCACACGTAAAACAAGGGATCCTGCGGCCAGCAGTGCCGGTCGTAGATGTCCGCCGCGTGTTCATTAAAATCCGAATCAAAGAACAGGTTGTGGTGCAGCAGTCCGGGTAACTTCCGGCGCACGCCCAGGTAAAAGATCAGCGATCCGGGCGCCATCTTGCGGGAATCCCAGTAGGCGTCCGTGTATTGCCGGGCCTCGCGGGGCAAGAGGACCGTATCGGTATGGTGGTAGTCG
>CAYXKO010000610.1:0-1561 GCA_964465435.1 uncultured Saprospiraceae bacterium
TCAACAGTGAAAATAATGGGTTCGGATTACCTGATTGAATGGCAGCCCAGGCTATAAGAGAGTGAGAACGAATAAGTTCGTGCATATCCTGGCGATTTGCTCCACTGCGGACCAGAGCCATGAGCAGTCTTTCTGTAGCGGCAAAGGGAGCGTAGGTTTCAAAATTTTGCTTAATTTTGGTTTGATGAACTTGTAATCCTCTGATAACCTTTGCTGATGTGATTATTAATTCATCTACAGATAAAAAAGCTTCAGGTAAAAGGGTTCGACGATTTGCGGAATCGTCCAATGTACGCTCCAAGAGAGAATTGGCTGCATTATGCCAGGCTATAAGAGGTGCTTGGGCCAAAGCCCTGGATAAAGAGTTAATTTTTTCAGCATTAATGGGATTACGTTTGAAGGGCATCGCAGAAGAACCTACCTGGTTATGGCCAAAAGGTTCTGATATTTCGCCAATTTGAGGAGATTGAAGAAACCTTATGTCGAAGGCAAATTTATTTAAAGTTAAGGCAATAGACGCCAGGATGTTTAGTAGGCCAAATTCTTGCCGACGAGGAGATGTTTGATTTGTTAGTAGATAAAAAGGTAAATCTAACTTTGATGAGAGGCTTGCTTCAAATATGGTTAAATTGTCTTTTCCAATCAACTCTAAGTATGAAGAGGCTGTTCCCACAGCCCCTTTGAAACCTTTACCCCTGATTGTAGGGAGAAAATTTAAAAGCATTTCATAATCTTCGAGAAGGTCCTGAGTATAAAAAGCAAACCGCCCACCATAAGTTGTGGGCTCAGCAGGTTGGAGATGGGTATAGGCCATGCATGGAGTATTAATAAATTCCGATATCCGATCTGAAAAAGCGGATAGTAAATCTCTCAAACGAAATAAAATTAATTGAGTTGATTCGCGTAAACGAAGAGCATCAGCATTGTCTTCAATATCCATGGACGTGGCTCCAAGATGGAGGCTTCCGCCACCAACCGGGCACTGGGAGGAAAACGCCTTTAATTCGGCCATCAAATCATGATGAAGTTGAGTCTCAAGCTCCAAGGACAGAGCCATATCAACATCTGAAGAATGGATACGAATGTCTTCAAGATGTTCAGGAGGGATTATTCCAAAATCTGATTGAACTTCAGCCAGAGCCAGCCAAATCTTTCGCCAAAGAATCCTTTTGTTAAATTCGCTCCAAATTCTACGCATTTCTGGGGATGAATATCTCCAGGAGAAAGGGGAGTTATACTGCGTGTAGTCAATCATTTTCCTCCTGAAGTCTAGCCGGACCGCCAACCGGTGAGATGAGAACCTGATTAACGCCTGGAAATTGTTTTAAATGATTCGTAACTAAGGGTACTGAATCTGCTGTACAAATGATATGAACATTTGGTCCGGCATCCAGGGAATAGCACACAGGCAAACCAGCACGCCTCAGGCGAGGGATCGCTTTCATCAGTTCCAATGAAGCGGGAGTCCAGTAAAAAAGAGGAGGGCGACTGGTCATCATTACGGAGTGCATAAGATTGGAATCAAGTTCTACTACATTGGAGAGCTCATCAAAATCCTTAT
>CAYXKO010000611.1:0-1552 GCA_964465435.1 uncultured Saprospiraceae bacterium
TGGAACATCGACTCCATCGGAGCAATTGCACATTCAAAATGGAGCTGATGCAAATTTCCTCATGAGATCTACATCTGCAACCCCTCGCCTGAAACTGGATGGTTCGAATTTCAGTACTGTGATGTTCCATGCCAATGGTAACTTCCGCGGAGAACTGTATTATGATGAAAGCATTCAGGCCCTGAAGTATTTTTCTCCCCTGGGTGGAGGTGATGTGATGACCATCCGCAACGGAAACTTCGGTGTAGGAAATACCAATCCTACCGCCAAGTTGGATGTAGGTGGTCAGGTCAGGATTTCCGGCGGTACTCCTGCGGTTGGAGAGGTTTTGACCTCTGATGCAACCGGGCTGGCCACATGGGAACCCGTGGCCGATAACAGTGCCACCAATGAGTTGCAGACTTTGTCATCCGCTACCATGGGCAATGTAACCATCAGCAGTGGGAATACCGTAACGATCAAGGGTACTATTGCCGCCTCGGCCACAGTAGGCAGCTTTTTGGGTACTTTTCCTGCAACGGCAAATGTTTGGACCATGCCAGGGGGCTATGCTACCGTGACTGTAAATGGCAATCAGCGGATTACCTTTTCGGCTCAGGCTGGTATGGGTACAAGCACGGCAGGACCGACTTCTGTGAATATTGATGCTTGTTGGGCGAATAATGCCACACCCACTGTCGTTACGAATACTTCAGCAGGGGCTTATATCATCTGTGCCGTCACTTCTGCAAGTGGCAGGCCTATGACCCATGTCAGTGGCAGCTTTAAGCCGGCCGCAGGTACCTACCGGATTGGTATCGGTGTGAATGCGCCGACAGTAAACCTGTTCAACAACAATGATTTCCAAAATGTGACCTACACCATTATCAACGAATAAACAAGAAACAATGAAATACAATATCATTTTCACCATTGGGCTGTTAATGCTGGGAAGTGCAGCCAGCGCCCAGAATTTTGAAGGCCCGAATCAAAAGGAAAGGCAGGCGTGGGCTCAGGAGCTGCAACAGCGGGAAGCTGCCCGCCTTGCCCAGAATAAACCGACAGAAATCATCCAACCTTCAGTGGTTGCAAATCAGGCAAGTCAGCAGGAAAAACAGATTGCTGCCAGCCCTGCGACAATGCCTGCCGGGGTTCAGGACGCTCTACAAAGCACCGGTACACAAGGTGCGATCAAGGATCCGGTACCTTCTGTTCCACCTGTTGCTCCGGTTGTCGGAAATTCGAATGGGCAGATGGCCGATCTTAGTCAAGCCGGATCAGGAGCTGCTCCTACTGGAAATACAGCCAAAGAAGCTGAGATCCGCGAGCGCATCAAAGCCGCAACGTCTGACGGGAAGCCAGGCAGGCGATAGCTCCGCCATTGTTAAACCTTTACAGGACCAGCCTTCGGCTGGTCCTTTTTTATTTTCGGAAATTCTTCGTGAGAAGAACGGCAAAGGTTAAAGGGATTTCCACGGGAAATTCGAAGCCATTTGAAATAATCGCGTTCGTCGTTAACAAATTTCAGATTTATGGATACAAACGCTTGATTGCTCTTCACTGCTTGAGGGGG
>CAYXKO010000612.1:0-1551 GCA_964465435.1 uncultured Saprospiraceae bacterium
CGTAGTCAAACCGCTTGTTGGCCAGCGAGTAAAGGTACTATTTGTTGTCGGCAGACAACAGGTTGAGCCCGATCCAGGCGCGGCAGGCCTCTTCGTGCAAGCGGTCTGCGCTCAGCCATCCCAGAAACTTCACGCGATCTTCCAGCTGCAGCTCCTGCACGAGGGACCGCAGTTTTTCAGACAGGTCGCCTTCTCCGGCAATGGCCAATCGGTAGCCGGGTAGCTCGGGCATCAGCCGGATCATTTCCTCCAGGCCGCGGCCCACGTTTAGCACGCCCTGATACCAGATCAGTCTGTCGGTCCGCACTGCGGTGCAATCCGGTTTTCTGACCGGCAGGTTGCGGATGGTGAGGAATTTTTTGCCGTACCGTTTTTCAAGTTCTGCTGCCAGCGAATCGGAGACCGTGATGCAGAGATCCGCTTGCCGGACGCCCAGCAGGGTCACCCGGTGCCAGACAAATCGGACAAAGGGCTTGTGCACGATCTCCGGGCTTTGCTCAAAATATTCATGGGCATCGTAGATCATTTTTTTTCGCCGCAAAAATGCCACGAGCATGCAGGCAGGCAGGGTGTCCGAGTCAGAGCTGTACAGGATGCAGGTCTTCTGAAACAACAGGTGTTTTATCAGCCGCAGGTTGTACTCCAGATAAAACAGAAAGGACCTTCTGAACCAGGTTTTGATCCTGATTCCGCCCTCCGGATGGTTGCTGCCACCGTATTTGTTTCGCGACAGGGTCCGCAGCTCGTAGCCGGCCAGTCGCAGGCTTTCGCAGATTCTCTGCAGCCTTTGATCGTAGCGGAGATCCGAGGTGGTGGCGAGGTGGATGATTTGCGGATTCAATGGATTAGGATAACGGTTCATCGGCAGCCCAATTGTATGCGGGATAGTTTATCGGCGTTGGGGAAACAAAATCCCGAAGGTACGGAATCGGGCTCGTAGCGCTTCAGCCGGGCATCGTACAAACCGTTTTCGAGAAAATCGGTGAGGGCCCGGACCTCGGATTCACCCAAATTCAGGGGACGAAACCAGGGGGAGATGTGCTCCACCGGTACGCCTGGATTTTGCGGCACTGCCTCGTTTTTGTAGCGGACCACTTCTTCCACGGAACAAAAATTTCCTCCATGTCCCAGGTATCCCGCATCCCTGAGGTTGTAGAGCTGAGGGGTCTTGAAAGCATACAGATCCTCCTTTTTGCCTGTAAAGGAACCGCGCCCCAGCCGGTGGGCGTTTGAGCTGTCCTTGCGGATCAGACCGGGTCCTTCCATGTCCTCCATGCCCAGCGCGTGAAAGCTCATGGAGTTGAGGGCAGGTCCGGTATGACAGCGCACGCATCCCGCTTTGCCAAAGAACAGGGCGGCGCCGGCCTTCTGACGCATGCTCAGGGCGCTGGTGTCCCCGCGCAGCCATTGCTGCCAGGGAGCCTGGTCGCAAACCACGGTCCTTTCCCAGGCTGCGATCGCACGGGCCATGCTGAACCGCCGGTACTTCAGTTCATCCTTCTCTTCTGCAAAGGCGGAATCGAAGAGGGTTTTATAGCGGGTGCCGGTGAC
>CAYXKO010000613.1:0-1544 GCA_964465435.1 uncultured Saprospiraceae bacterium
ATCCGTGCCCTTGAAGAGCATGTGCTCCAGGTAATGCGCCAGTCCCGTGTTAGTGGCGGGATCGTTTTTGCTGCCGGCCCGGGTGGTGATCAGGGACATGATCCTTGGCTCGGACTTGTTCTCGGAGAGGATGACCGTGAGGCCATTTTCCAGTTTGTAAAAGCGCGTCTGGGTGGGGTCTCCCTTGACGATCTGATAGGTATACCTGCCGTCCGGGGAGGTCTGGGAAATCGTGCTGTATGGGGTTTGGGCGGTTGAAAAGCCGGTGGCAACCATCAGGATTGCCAGAAGCAGTTTTTGCATATTTACGGGTTTTATGTTTGATTTTTAATGAAAAATAAGATTTATCAAGGGTTTTCGCCGGGACCGTTTTGCGATCCGCCAGTAAAAACAGCCGGAATCGGGATCGGTTTTCAGCCGGCAAAGCTAAAATCCTGAAATGTGATCCGGAATATAACGATGGTTACATGATATTCTTGTGCGGGTCCTGTTTTTATGCAGCTTTTTCAGAACACCAAAGTTCATACCTTTGCGCCATGAAGAACTTATTAAGCCTTAATTTTCTTTTTATTCAATTTTTTATCCTCAGCGGGCTGATGGCCCAGGGAACCCAGAAGCCCTATTTTCAGCAACGCGCCGATTACGTCATCAATGTGAGCCTGGATGACCGCGGGCATGTGCTGACCGGCGACATCAGCATCCGGTACGCCAACAACAGTCCCGACCTGCTGGACCGCATCGGGATTCACCTTTGGCCCAATGCCTACTCCTCTCACCAGACCGCATTTGCCAAGCAAAAATTGCTCAGCCGCAGCACCAAATTTTACGATGCCAAAGAGGAGGAACTGGGCTGGATCAGGGACCTGGATTTCAGGGCAAACGACAAGCCTGCAAAACTGGAGTACGTCAGAAACCACAACGACATGGCCTGGCTTATTCT
The DNA here is from genome assembly GCA_964465435.1 of uncultured Saprospiraceae bacterium. GTDB lineage: Bacteria > Bacteroidota > Bacteroidia > Chitinophagales > Saprospiraceae > Vicinibacter. The sequence goes on from CAYXKO010000613.1 coordinate 941, forward strand.
GCCGGAACCCCTCATGCCGGGCCAGGCCGTCGTCATTAAAACGCCCTTCAGGGTCAAACTACCCAAATCCTTCAGCAGGCTGGGCCACGCAGACCAGACCTATCAGGTCACGCAATGGTATCCAAAGCCGGCCGTCTATGACCACAAGGGCTGGCATCTGATGCCCTACCTGGATCAGGGAGAGTTTTACTCCGAGTTTGGAAACTTTATGGTGACCATCGATCTGCCCGAAGATTACGTGGTGGGAGCCACCGGCACCCTGATGACAGAGAGCGAGCAAAGATTTCTGGAAAAAAGGATCGAGGACACCCGCATGGCCATCGATTCGGGCACCACGCTGAGTTTTGAGGACAGTCCCTCGCCGAGGCGAAAAAAACTTACCTACAAGGCTGATCAGGTGCACGATTTCGCCTGGTTTGCCGACAAGAAATTTTATGTCCAGAAGCAGCTTTGCACCTTGCAGTCCGGGCGGACCGTCGAGGCCTGGTCCATGTTCAACGACCTGGAGGGCTGGAAAAATTCCGCAGGATTTGTAAAGCGCGCGGTTGAATTTTATTCCACCCATGTGGGCGAATATCCCTGGCCGCAGGCCACTGCCGTGGAG
>CAYXKO010000614.1:0-1543 GCA_964465435.1 uncultured Saprospiraceae bacterium
GTTCACTCCCTCCTGACCAACTTGGAGCTGAAGAGTGCCCTTCCTGAATGTTTGGTGAATGATCTGTTGCCATATCTTTAATTAATGAAGTCTGTTATTGTAATATTAAAAACACAAGCAGGTATATCCATAATATACCTACAAAATGCCAATATTGTCTTGTTAAATCAAGTTTAAGCAATTTCCAGGGACCTGGATTGAATTCAAGAAAATATGCGTTGATGGCAGAAATCATCAACACCACAAGCCCTCCTAAAACATGCAGGGCGTGAAATCCTGAAATCACATACAAAAAGGATACCGATACATTCAGGTCGATGAATAGACCGGTTGAGACCATAGCCTTCCATGCCAGTATCTGCATGATAATAAATAAAATTCCGAATATCATGGCCGCCAGTACTCCATTGCGATACCCCGTCTTGTTTCCCTTCTTAAGAGATTTATAGGCCAGTTCGATGGCAAAAGAAGAAATAACAATAAGGATTGTCGAATAGAAGAATTCGACTGGGAGCTTAAACTCATACCAATTTCCAACGGGCTTTCGGACCAAGTAAGCACTGGTGATAGCCGCAAAAAACATAATGATGGAAGCCATGCCGATCCAAAGCGCAAACTTGAAAGCCTGAATCTTGTCAGGAGGTAGCTCTTTGTGAAAAATCTGTACGAGTGGCATGCCCAATTGACTGTTAAAATTTGTTATTTAAAATAAATATGCTCAGGATGACGGGAAGGTAAATGATGGAACAAAACATCAGCATCTTGGCAGATCTTCGATCGTTGTTTCTGTAAAACAAATAACTGAAATAGGCATAAATGACCATACCGGCAGATAAGGAAATGAACATGACCGGTGAGAGATAATCTGAAAAGACCAAAGGGAGGATCATCGGAATGCCACATAATGCATAAAACAGGGAGTACAATCCATAAGACCTGTCCGGTTTCCCATCCACATCGCGGATTAATTTAAATCCAGCTTGCTTATAGTCTTCATGCCCTAACCAGGCGATGGACCAAAAATGCGGAAACTGCCACAAGTATTGGATTCCAAATAGACAAAATGATTCCAAAGTAATGGTTTGCTGAGCCGCAACCCCTGCAACAAGAGCCGGTAAGGCACCGGGTATGGCTCCTACAGGAATAGCCAAGGTGGAATACCGCTTCAAAGGAGTGTACACAAAAGCATATAAAACCAGTGAAATCATACCCAGGGTGGCACAAAGTGGACTGATCAAAGCCAGACTTATCGCTCCTATTACGGAGAAAATTCCTGCAATAAGCAAAGCCACGGACACGGACATTCTGCTATCTGCCAATGGCCTCATTCTGGTACGGACCATTAACCTGTCATAATCCCTTTCCAAAACCTGATTGATGGCGTTTGCAGAGAAGGTAATAAACAATCCCCCGCACAAGAGGAGGATAAAATGAAAATTATTGAAATTTTCCCTTGCGAACACCAAATAGCAAGCCAGGCTGGAGAATACCACCATCAGGCTCAATTTGAACTTGACCAACTGACCTATGTCAAAGATCAGTG
>CAYXKO010000615.1:0-1529 GCA_964465435.1 uncultured Saprospiraceae bacterium
TTGACTTTAAGCAGGGCATTGCCTGACATCGGGAGACCGGTGGGATCGTACCAGCTGATATCCTTTCCGGAAATATCTCCGGAAACATTCAAGGCAGCTTCCCTTTGGGTGCAGTTGATGCTATCTCCTGTGGCCACTATGGAAGGCTTGGCCGTATCTGCCGAAACCACCAGCTGGGCCACGGACTGGCACCCATTGGATCCGGTCACGCGCAACAGGTAGGATCCCGGCACACTCACTGTGGGATTGGATTGGTTGCTGGTATATCCACCGGGACCCGTCCAGAAAAATTGATCATTCGCCGAATTGGAAGTAGCATCCAACCTGGTATCAGGACGGTCACAGGTGATGGTTCCATTGGATACGCCCAGCATGGGAGCCGTCGTGTCAACCGGTACATCCACATCCTGAGACCGGGTGCAATAATTGGGACCTGTGACTGTCACTTTGTATCTTCCGCCGGCCGCGGCTTTGATTTGATTGCCGGATGTGGTGCTGCCATCCGGACGAAGCCATTCCATTCTGGAGGAAACGGTCTGACTTGAAGCCGACAAATCCACCACAGGCTGATAACAGGTAATGGTGTCCGTCTGTGCGCTCAGATCAGGCAATGCGGTGTCCTGAACGATGAATAAAGAATCGGTAAAAGCACAATGATTGGGGCTGACCAGGGTCAACCGGTACCATCCACCGGAGCCGACCGACGGGGTTTGCACCTGGGAACTAAATCCGCCGGGACCGGACCAGCTGGGAACCGCCCGGATCGCCTGGCTGGTAAAAACGAGGTCGGCCATGCGTCTCTGACAATTCAGGCTGTCGCCCCGGAGGCTAAAATATGGCCTGGATGTGTCCTGGGGAACATAGACATCCAGTTCAGTAAAACAATTTCTTTGGTTCTCTACCCGTATGCGGTAAGTTCCCCCGGAACTTACTGTAAGATCAGCATCCTGATCCAGCAGTCCGGTAGGGCCGGTCCAGCGATAACTCAACGAGTCCTGGGTGGACCTTGCCACCAGGGTCACGGAACTGCGAAGGCAATTGATCGTGTCCGGTTCAACGGTCAGGTCGGGTTTGTCCTGGTCTGCAAAAACCTCCAGGTCCAAAGTGTCCGAACATCCATTGGCATTAACAGCAATCAAGGTGTAAGAACCCGGGGTCCTGACATAGGGATTGGAGATGGCAGACTGGTAATTTCCGGGGCCTGTCCAATGCAGCGATCCATTGTGCCCTGAAATAGAAGGATTGAGTTGGATGGAATCCAGAAGACAGGTGAGAATCTCATTCTGGCCATTTAAAACCGGTGAATTCAAATCTTCGACGAGCTCAAAATCAAGCACGGTTTTGCATGAATTACCGGATACGACCTCCAGACGGTATAAACCGCCCTTTGAGACCCGGGGCGAATAAGCCGTTGAACTGAATCCACCCGGTCCGGTCCAACTGTAATCAAGCGCAATCCTGTCTCCGCTGTGCCGCAATGGAAAATCAGGTCGTTTGCAGTTGATGGTATCGGGTAAAATATTTACTGC
>CAYXKO010000616.1:0-1513 GCA_964465435.1 uncultured Saprospiraceae bacterium
CCATCCCATCGGATGTTCGCCAGGCCAGCCTGGCCCTGGGAGCCTCCCATTGGCAAACCATCGTGCGCGTCTTGCTGCCTTATGCTTCCAGTGGCATCAGTGCGGCTGTCATCCTGGGCATTGGAAGAGCCATGGGAGAGACCATGGCTGTCCTGATGGTCACCGGAAACGCTGCTGTGATGCCCTATAGTCTGACCCATCCCATCCGCACCATTCCGGCCACCATTGCGGCAGAACTGGGAGAAGCCTCGTTTGGAGGATTGCATTTTAAGGCGCTTTTCGCCCTCGGATGCATTCTGTTTCTGATCACCTTTGTCACCAATTATCTGGTGGATTCTTTTTCTTCCAAAAAGAAGTCAAAATGAGCTTATGATCGAATTTCCGGATAACGCAGACTCAATCAAAAGGTGGACCCAGATCTTCTTCTTCTGGACAGCAAGAATTCTATCGCTGACCATCATCGCGCTCTTACTGGTCATCCTGTATTTCATCATCAGCCGCGGCATAGAGAGCATCAGCTGGGAATTCCTGACCGCCGCCCCCAAAGAGGGCATGACGGGAGGAGGGATCATGCCCGCCCTGGTCGGCACCATGTATCTGATCTTTTACAGCATGCTTTTTGCATTTCCCATCGGAGTCCTGGCGGGAATTTACGTAAATGAATATTCCACCAACGGGAGGGTCAAGCGTTTCATCAAAATGATGACCAACAACCTGGCCGGAGTCCCTTCCATAGTCTTTGGACTGTTCGGCATGGCTCTGTTTGTCAACCAGCTCAATTTTGGCGCCTCCATCCTGGCCGGCTCCCTGACGCTTGCCTTGTTGAGTTTGCCTCTGATCATCCGCACCACGGAGGAAAGCCTCAAGTCTGTGGACGACAGCTTCCGCAATGCCAGTTATGCCCTCGGGGCATCCAAATTATACACCATCCGGAAGGTCGTATTGCCCATTGCATTTCCAAATGTGATCACCGGATTGATCCTGAGCATCGGAAGGGTATCCGGAGAAACGGCCCCCATCCTGTTTACGGCTGCCGCATACTTCTTACCCAGGCTTCCTCAGTCCGTCCTGGACCAATGCATGGCTTTGCCCTACCACCTTTATGTGATTGCCACCAGCGGCACGGACCTCGCCAAGACCAAGCCCATGGCCTATGGCACGGCCCTCGTGCTGGTCGTGATCGTCCTTCTGGTCAATTTACTGGCCAACCTGCTCAGAAACCATTTTGCACGCAAAGTAAAAATGAAATAATGCATTCGAAAGTAGAGACCAGAAATGTCCATTTGCATTACGGCGATTTTCATGCCCTGAAAGGCATCAGCGTGAGCCTGCCCGAAAAATCGGTCAGCGCACTCATCGGTCCGTCGGGTTGTGGAAAATCCACATTTCTAAGGCTTTTCAATCGGATGAACGATCTGATTGAAAACGTCCGGATCACGGGAGAGATCCTGATCGATCAGAAAAATATCTATAAAATCAAGCCTTCCCAAATCGACAACCTCAGGAGAAATGT
>CAYXKO010000617.1:0-1510 GCA_964465435.1 uncultured Saprospiraceae bacterium
ATATTTTGATCTCCTCAAAGTAAATATTCGGATGGGAAGTGCTGATATCCACAAAGTCAAAGGCAGGGTTGGGCAGGAGGGTCACATCTGCTGGTTTGGTATCCCTGTTTGAGTCGTCGCTGATGAGGCAGGTCCCGGGCATATTCTGATCCATCCAGGCCAGTCTGCCGAACAGCCAGTTTTTAAATTCAATTATTTCACTGTCAAAGTCAGAGGGCAGCGGCCACGGGTTGGGCCAGATGTACACGCCAAGGATGGCCCAAAGATTGAAGTTTTGCAGGGCGGATTCGCGGATCCGGGAAATATGATCCGAGATCATTTGGTCCAGGGACGCATTGCTCCAGAGGGTCTCTCGGAGTTTTTTGTATTCGCAATTGAGTGCATTGACAAAAAGGGTATCCTGCAGGAATCTTTCCCACCAAAAGGGGAGTTGCCAGTTGTCACCCGGGCAGACTCTGCCAAAATCAACAGCCCAGCCTGTGGTGCTTTGGCCTTCGCAATAATTTATGTTTCCAAAGGCAATGTCGTAGTCCCAGGGTGGACCGATGCTTAATTTTCCACCCCTGTTGTCCTTCTCCTTGTACAAAAAGGTACTGAGCCGGTAGCCATCCGTATTTCTGCTGATCTCATTGAGCAAAAAGTAATGGATGAAGGAGCTTTCGTCCGCAAATTTTCTCCAGCCGGTATCCCTGCGGTTGAGGGGTTCAAACTTGAGTGCGCGTTCAAAGCTATCGACATAGGATTGGATGTATTTTTTTTGTTGGATCGTCAGGTCATCGCTATCGGGATCATGGTACTGGAAATAGATCGTCTGGTTGTTGGGACTGACCGGTGGGGGAAAGGCAGAGGTCCATCCTTCACCGGTTCCTCCGGTTGCCTTGTCGATCTTGACGATGTAGCCGCCGGTAAGATCCAGGCCGGAGGTATCGGTTGGCCTGAGTTTGGCGAGGTCCACCCTGTTCTTGTCCTGTTTTATTTTTTCCATAAGCACATACAGGCCCTGGTGTTCTCCGTCGAGGATTAATTCGACAAACCGGCAGCGGCTGGCATATCTTTCCAGAGACTGGTACAGCTCATAAGCCAGTACGTTGTTGAGGAAACTCTTGTCCGTAAAATTGGCCGAAAGTATCCAGTCGCTCTCTGCAGGCAGGCCAAGCAGGCCGACATTTTTATCCTTGCCTGCGGAATCCACAAATTCAAACCCAAAGGATTTCTTGGGAAACCACTGACTGCTCGATCCGCGGATCTCTATCCCAATTTTTTCGCGAAGAATGGCAGAATCTCCAAATCCATTGAGTGTGCCCGGAGGGCCGTCGACCAGTTCAAAATCCACAATGCGCTTGGGATCGTCCACGATCACGGTTCCTCGGGTATTTATGCGAATCACGGGTAGTTTGGAAGTAGGAGTAAAGGATTGGGTGACGGGAGGATTTGTGCCTAGTGTGATGGACCAGGAATTCAAATATCCGGCTACTCCCTGGAATTTGTCGCGTATCCTCAATTTCCACGT
>CAYXKO010000618.1:0-1502 GCA_964465435.1 uncultured Saprospiraceae bacterium
GTCGGCTTCCATGTCATCCTACCATTGTAAGTCAATTCAGGTTAATCCGAATAATTGCTTGAATTCAAGTTTCATCGGTCATCTCCGTGTGAGTTGTATTGTGCGGGGTAGACGAGAAGCTCTGGGAAATTGTTCCATGTTGCTAGGCAGATGCCTCCCACCTCATGCTCACCCATGGAAGAACCCACGGGCTATTTCTACCCATAGAGTACTTCTCGAAAACAGACTCACCAAGTGAAATTATTTCTTTTTAGAAGAAGATGTCGTCTTCTTAGAAGGTTTCGAGCTTTTAGGAGGTGTTTTAACGCGCATTTCGACTAGACTGTTTTCCTGTACATAATCATGAAGATAATCATTTTTCTGAGGATATCTCACCAAGTATTTTTGTGTAGCTGTCGAATATTTAAAGCGGATAATTATTCCCGAAATCAACATCCAGATAACGGACAGACCAATGAATACGGCGAAAAGAACGATCCAAAAATTTATGGCTGGAGGTCTTGGATTGAAAAAATACTCATAATAAACATAAGCAGAGAGCAATGCCGTGGTGGATAATACAGCCAATCCAGTGCGTCCGATAACACCCAAACTTAGCCAGATACCCAAAAACCTGTTATATCGAATGGTACGCCAATATAAATGATACCCAAACACTTCCTCTGAGATTGCTGCGGCCAAGTCAGTTTTTCCATCTTCAGTGGACAGAATGTCAACAATTTTCCTAATTCGAGGTGAGAGATATAATAATATGTAATTATCAATTTCCGCAACCTGATTGTCCAAATGTAATTGATATCCACCCAAAGCAGAAAAGATTAATGCGGCAACAAGATAGAGAATGTAAGGGTCACCGCCTGAAGCAGCAGTGCCTTCTATGTATTGAATCAGTGGTACTAATCCACCAAGCAATACAACCGCGTAAATCTGGACCTGACTTGCAGCCTCCATAAGGCGAAGCATTAATGAGTTCAACATCTGGTATTCATGCCAGCATGACGTGACAATTATTTCAGTTGCTGATTTTTCCGAAGCCATGGTCAAATCTCTTTGGCGATTTTGTCGCTTGTATCATAATCTGTCAAATAAGAACACCTGTTGCGGTTCTTTCGATGATTATAACGTCTAATTGAGCTCGTCAATTGGTGGTGGTCTGGAATTCTCCGTTATTAGATTTGGTCATCGCTACATTTGGAAGCGGTGTGCTGGATTCGCTCCTCTAGTAATCAGCTTCTTACCATCAAGTAGATAACGCAGTATATATCATCTCTTCCTCACATCAGACTTTCATTAACCTCCCCACTTGTCCAGTTGCGAATTTAGTCCTCTTGTCTTATAGTCTGCTCGTCTGTTTGTCAAAACCTTTACCGTTCAACGACTAGTAAACCAGAAGACTAACCAACTAGGAGACAACCATGCATTACGGCTGGTGGATGTCCATGCGTTCGGGCGACGAAAAGCCCAAAGTGACAAGGGAACTGTTACTGCGCGTCCTTTCCTAC